>NZ_JAHHPQ010000178.1:0-12399 GCF_024606245.1 Endozoicomonas sp. SESOKO2 | reverse complement strand
TTTTGAGGTGTGCCTCGGTGACCAAGTATGGAGCAGAGTGAATGACAGGCAATCGTCTTGAGCAAGAAATTAATTTGAGTGTTTGCTCAAGAATAGTCAGTTGGATAACATTGATTCTGTTACTGACCGGATGTGCCCATGATCCTTCCTCAGTTCAGGTTAGAGAGCTCAGGCTGCCACCAAAAGTAAGCAGTGGCAGTCATATAGTCCGTGACGGTGAGACCCTTTTTTCTATAGCTTGGCTTTATAGTAGAGATTTCATAGAGTTAGCTGCTATCAATGGAATACGCCAACCTTATACTATCTTTCCGGGTCAACATGTTAACTTGACTCCCTCAAGTTATGTATCCCGTTCTTCGAGTCCTGTAAGAAAGAGCACCACAACCTCATCAAAGTCTTATGTGGTTAAAAAAAAACCAGTGAAAACAGCTGATAAAACAGAACGATTATCCAACATTTCAAGCTGGCACTGGCCGGCCAATGGAAAAGTGGTGCGTATGTACAACAACGGCAATGGGCTGAATAAAGGGATTGATATCAGAGGCAAATTGGGAGAGCCTGTAAGTGCAGCAGCCACAGGCGAGGTCGTGTATGCTGGCAGTGAACTCGCTGGTTATGGCAAGCTGATTATTATGAAACATAACAACAGCTATCTGAGCGCTTACGCTCACAATAAGGAGTTGCTTGTGCGTGAAGGAGACTCAGTTAAAGCAGGCCAGAAGATAGCCGAAATAGGTTCTACAGGAACGACAGAGCCTAAGCTGCATTTTGAAATTCGGCATAATGGCAAACCGGTCGACCCAATGCGATTCCTGCCTGAACGCTGATTTCAATATGTGGTGTCGGTAGAGGGATCTCACGGGTGTCGGCTCAACCCTCAGTTGGTTGTTCGACAGACAGTGGGGCTTTCGGATAGGACTGACTCTTATGGCAGCAAAGAGGGATGACTCAGAGCAAAGTAGTTTTGCCGAGGATTTTACCCAGGGAAAGAGTGAAATTGATAACGTGCTGGATTCTGATCTTAATGAAAACGAAGAAGTTGAAGAGAAAGAACCTGCACCGCAGACGTTTACACCCAGTGCGTCAGATTACAGTAGAGCCCGTCGCGATGATGATGGCTTCTATAAGTCTATCGATGCCACTCAGCTCTACCTCAACGAGATTGGCTTTTCACCTCTGTTGACACCAGAGGAAGAAGTGCATTATGCGCGTCTTGCCCGTCGAGGCGTTGAGGCGGGTCGGCGTCGTATGATTGAAAGTAACTTGCGTCTGGTCGTCAAGATATCCAGGCGATATGTCAATCGTGGTCTGACACTTCTGGATCTGATTGAAGAGGGAAATCTGGGTCTCATCAGGGCGGTTGAAAAATTCGATCCTGAGCGCGGATTCCGTTTTTCAACATACGCTACCTGGTGGATTCGTCAGACCATTGAGCGAGCCATTATGAATCAGACACGTACCATTCGTCTTCCGATTCATGTGGTTAAAGAACTCAATGTTTACCTCCGGGCGGCTCGTGAACTGACTCAGAAGCTAGATCATGATCCAACCCCGGAGGAAATCGCTCATCTGCTGGATAAGCCGGTTGATGATGTTAAAAGAATGTTGGGGCTTAATGAGCGTGTCACTTCAGTTGACACGCCTTTGGGCCCGGATTCTGATAAGTCCATCCTTGATACTATTTCTGATGAGAAGGAGTCTGATCCGGCAGAACTGCTTCAGGATCTTGATCTCAACGACAGTTTGGACAAGTGGCTGGGTGAACTTTCTGAAAAGCAGCGTGAGGTGGTGGCCAGAAGGTTTGGTCTAAGGGGCTATGAAACCAGCACCCTTGAAGAAGTGGGCAAGGAGATTGGGCTGACAAGAGAGAGGGTCAGGCAAATACAGGTCGAGGCTCTAAAGCGCTTGCGCTCTATCCTTGAGAAACAGGGGTTGTCTGGAGAATCCCTGTTCAGTTGATAGCATTGTCTTGGCAATAAAAAAGCCATGATCTCGGGGTCATGGCTTTTTGTTTGGGGAAGAGTTGGTGCTCGAACCATTGAAAGCAGTTATCAAGACATTTCTGCATAGCTCTTAGCCCCCGGATATCGGGCGCTCTCAGCGTTCCAGATGCTCGAGCTTGCCTTTCACACCATCCCATTTTTCAGCATCAGGGAGTGCGTCTGTTTTTTCTGTAATGTTATCCCAGACGTCAGCGAGTACAGCATTGAGTTCAATAAACTCCTGCTGATCTTCCGGTACCTCATCCTCGGAGAAGATCGCATTGGCTGGACACTCAGGCTCACAGAGGGCACAGTCGATACATTCGTCCGGGTGGATAACCAGAAAGTTGGGCCCTTCGTAAAAGCAATCTACGGGACACACTTCCACGCAATCGGTGTATTTGCACTTGATGCAGTTTTCACCCACTACGAAAGTCATGATGGTTACACTCCGTTTGTTCAGGCTGATGGTAAGTCAGTCAAAATACATTTATGAAATGTCACCATCAGGAATGACATTTCTAATCGCATATCCCTTACTGGTTTGGCACACGGCTCAACCAGTTGAGGCGTAAAGTCTACCAGCATTGTTTATAAGGTAGTAGTTCAAGCGGTTATGAGCATAGTCAGTTTTTTGAAGTCAGTGACTTAAGATCGTATAGCAACCCGAGAGCTTGCCGGGGGGACAGGTTGTCAGGGTTAAGTTCCTTGAGTGCTTCGACGGCCGGATGTGGCTGAGAAGCTGTGAACATATCTGCCTGAACCGGGTTCTGTTTACAAACCGTTTTGGCCTGCCTTGAAGTTTGTGGCACAGTCTGAGCCGACGAGCCTTCTTCTAATTGGTGCAGTCTGGAGCGTGCCTGAGTGACTACATTTCTCGGGACGCCTGCTAGTTGAGCCACCTGTAAACCGTAACTCTGACTGGCAGGGCCATCCTGAACTGAGTGCAAAAATACAATTTTTTCGTCGTGTTCTGTGGCATTCAGGTGAACGTTGACAACTGAGTTGCACTCGTCTGGCAAATGAGTCAGCTCAAAATAGTGAGTGGCGAACAGGGTGAATGCCTTAACAGTATCTGCCAGGTGATGAGCACAAGCCCAGGCCAGGGATAAACCATCGAAGGTGCTGGTTCCCCGACCTACTTCATCCATCAAAACCAGGCTGCTTGCTGTGGCGTTATGAAGAATATTGGCTGTCTCAGTCATTTCCACCATAAACGTGGATCGTCCACCGGCCAGGTCATCGGATGAACCTATTCGGGTGAATATTCTATCTACCAGACCAATTTTTGCGTGACTGGCAGGAACAAAGCTTCCTACGTGAGCTAATAAAACGATTAATGCCGTTTGTCTCATATAGGTCGATTTACCACCCATGTTTGGACCGGTGATGACTAGCATTCTCCTGGTGGCATGGAATTCTATATTGTTGGCCACAAAGGGTTCTGTCAGCACCTGTTCGACAACCGGGTGGCGACCATCCTCAATATGGATGCCAGGATCCGAACTCAGTTCAGGTTTGCAGAAGTTCAGAGCCTCAGCTCTTTCTGACAGGTTGTTCAGAACATCCAGTTCGGAGGTGCTCATGGCCGTTTCCTGAAGAGGGCCCAGAGCTTCCAAAAGCTCGTCCATTAATTCGTCATACAGTGCTTTTTCTCTTGAAAGCGCTCTGCTTTTGCTTGATAGAGCCTTATCTTCGAACTCTTTTAATTCCGGTGTGATGAATCGTTCAGTATTTTTCAGTGTCTGGCGACGTATGTAGTCTACAGGGGCGTCTTCAGATTCTCTTCGGCTGAGCTCAATGTAATAGCCGTGAACCCTGTTAAAGCCAACTTTCAGACTGGGTAGTCCTGTCCTCTCTTTCTCTCTTTTTTCCAGTTCAACAAGATAATCGCCAGCGTTCTGACTGAGAGCACGAAACTCATCCAGCTCTTTGTCAAAGCCTTCCGCAATGACTCCACCGTCTCTGATGATGACAGGGGGGTTCTCGACGATAGACCGGCTCAGCAGATTAGCAACCTGAGGATGCTCGCCGATGGCTTCAGCCAGTTTATGAATGTCCTCATTATCAATCGTTCTGAGAATGATTTGTAGTTCAGGTAGCTGATTCAGGGCGTCTCTCAAGCGAGCCAGGTCTCTTGGACGAGCTGATTTTAACGCTACTCTGGCAAGAATGCGTTCAATATCGCCAACGCCGCGAAGCAAGGGTTGAATCTGCTCGAAGTAATAGCCCGATTTTATTGTTGAGATAATAGATTGGCGTTTTTGCAGCTTATGAGCGTTTCTAAGGGGGCGGTTCAGCCATCTTGAGAGCAATCGACTACCCATAGCGGTCGCTGTTTTATCAAGTACTGACAAAAGGGTGTGATCTCGACCACCATTGAGGTTCTGGCTTAATTCCAGGTTTTTTCTGCTGGCTGCGTCAAGGACTACGCTTTCTTCGCGAAGTTCCCGCTGTATGCTTCGAATGTGGGGCAGGGCGGTTCTCTGTGTTTCCTTGGCGTATTGTAGAAGGCAGCCTGCCGCCCCAAGGCCGATAGTCAACGATTCACAGTCGAATCCTTGCAGGTTTTTAGTTTGGAACTGGCGGGTTAATCCTTCATAGGCGCTGTCACGATCAAAGTCCCAGGGGGGGCGTTTGGTCGTTCCCGGGCGCTCAATAACCTGGGCCGGCCATTCAAAGCTGTCATTGATGAGAATTTCGGCGGGGTTGATACGCTCAACTTCTGCCATCAGGGCTTCTTCGCTCGCGACTTCTACTGCTGTAAATTGACCACTGCTGATATCCAGAGAGGCTATTCCATATTGATCTTCTGATCGGCTTAAAGCGGTCAGAAGGTTGTCCTGCTGTTCGTCCAGAAGTGCTTCGTCGCTCACTGTGCCGGGGGTCAGGATTCGAACTACTTTTCTTTCAACGGGGCCTTTTGTTGTGGCCGGGTCGCCAACTTGCTCGCAAATGGCGACAGAGACGCGAAGTCTGACCAGACGAGCCAAGTAACCTTCAACTGCATGGTAAGGGATACCTGACATGGGAATGGGCTCACCGGCAGACTGTCCCCGGGTTGTCAGTGTTATATCTAATAACTCGGCAGCCTTGCGGGCATCGTCATAGAACAGCTCGTAAAAATCACCCATGCGATAAAATACCAGATGTTCCGGGTGTTGCTGTTTGATACGCAGATATTGCTGCATCATCGGTGTATGCTGACTTAGGGTGTCTTTGCGCGGGCTCATAGATGAGGGTAAGCCTTGAATTCAGGTTGTTAATAAACAATCCATCATTTTACTATGAAAAGCTGGCTGTTTTCATGAGAACAATGGTTTATCTTTAGCCATTGGCAGCTATGGGCTGTTGAATGTATATCTAACTTTGATCAAAAGGCTTTTTCTCATATCAGCCAGAGGCGAGATTAATGTCCGGAGATTTTAACAAAAAGCTGGAACTGCTGGCCGGAAAGCTTCATGCCGCAAAATTGAAAGTGGCTGCTGCTGAATCTTGTACGGGTGGCTGGCTCAGTCAGGCTTTTACGTCTGTTGACGGCAGCTCATGCTGGTTTGAAGGCGCCATTGTCAGCTACTCCAATAACATGAAGCACAAGTTTTTGGGTGTTCCTGTTGCATTGATTGATCGTTACGGTGCTGTCAGTCAACCTGTAGTGGAAAGCATGGCGTTAGGTGCGGTCAAGCGCCTTTCTGTGCCTTTGAGTGTCTCCATTTCAGGAGTTGCTGGTCCAGAAGGTGGAACCGATGACAAGCCGGTGGGTACTGTATGGATTGGTTGGTGTTTTGATGATCAGGTGACGACCGAGGTTTTTCACTTTTCCGGTAATAGAGAGCAGGTGAGAAGACAAGCCGTTGAGACTGCTCTTGATGGTCTGATTAAATTGGTGGATGCAATTTCCAGATAAATGCTGGACAAATATACAGATAGTGTTTAAATATACAGTATCTGAGGTTTTTAACATTTAAAGAATAGTAGCCAGCACACATAAGGTGGATTTGAATAATGGATGAGAATAGAAAGAAAGCACTGGCGGCGGCTCTGGGCCAGATTGACCGACAGTTTGGTAAAGGAACGGTCATGCGCATGGGTGAACAGAAGCAGGAAGCCATTCCAGCTATCTCTACAGGTTCACTGCAACTCGATATTGCATTGGGCATAGGTGGTTTGCCAAAGGGGCGTGTGGTTGAGATTTTTGGTCCTGAATCTTCTGGTAAGACCACTCTGACACTCAGTGTGATTGCAGAAGCTCAGAAGCAGGGGGCTACCTGTGCTTTTGTGGATGCGGAGCACGCTCTGGATCCTCAGTACGCTGGTAAGCTGGGTGTTGATGTTGATGACCTCTACGTTTCGCAGCCCGATACCGGAGAGCAGGCGTTGGAAATTACGGATATGCTGGTTCGCTCCGGTGCGGTTGATGTTATCGTTGTCGACTCCGTTGCAGCCTTAGTTCCTAAAGCTGAAATCGAAGGGGATATGGGAGACTCCCACGTCGGCCTTCAGGCTCGTTTGATGTCCCAGGCCCTGCGAAAAATCACTGGTTCTATCAAGCAGGCAAATTGTCTGGTCATTTTCATCAACCAGATTCGTATGAAAATCGGCGTGATGTTTGGTAATCCCGAGACTACCACGGGTGGAAATGCTCTCAAGTTCTACTCTTCTGTCCGTCTGGATATTCGCAGAACCGGTGCAGTGAAGCAGGGTGATGAAATCATCGGTAATGAAACCCGGGTTAAAGTGGTCAAGAACAAGGTTTCTCCTCCTTTCCGTCAGGCTGAGTTCCAGATTCTCTATGGTCAGGGCATTTACCACATGGGTGAAGTGATTGATCTGGGCGTTAAACAGAAGCTGGTTGAGAAGTCTGGTGCCTGGTACTCCTATAAAGGTACGAAAATTGGTCAGGGTAAGGCCAATGCGGCGCAATATCTGAACGACAACCCAAAGATTGCTGAAGAGATAGAAATGCAGATTCGAGCTGAATTGTTGGGCAGTGGTGAGCCTGGGTCAGAAACCTCCGCAAAAACAGACACAAAACTTCAGGATGAACTTCTAACAGAATAAGTTTTGGAAGCTCTGACAAAGGTATTCGACGTGCTGGCCGGGGGATTTGCTGACACGTCGCGAACATAGCTTTCATGAGTTTCAGGTAAAGCTCGATTCGTTACCCGGATTTTGACGTGTTTCTACCATTTGAGAACTTAAAAGAGGAAGGTCTCTAAAGTGATGGGAGCCTTATTGAGGTTTGTGTTCGTTCAAAAACTGAAAAAAGAAGTGATTCTGTCAGAATGTGCTCTGATTCGCGCAGGAAAAGACTGGCTGATGAAGTGACCTCATCTTTCAGTGTATGAAGACGGCGGCTGGAGATGGTCAGATCCCGCAGGCGCAGTGAGTTTCACGACAGCCTGTATCGTAGTGTCAGAGACAGGTCTAAACAATATCAGTTTACGGCGCATTGAGTGTTTGTCGTTCGTGAGATTTCCAACTTTCTAACGCACTGATCTGCAATGCTAACTCTAACCCATTCGAACAACATTTGACTTAAACAGAGCCTGCATGGCTGTTTTTCTTTCCCTTCTATATAATGATCGTTTTTTATAGATTGCTATTTAATCTCCCGTTTGGAAGACCTGTATGACTCGTGTGAACTATATGAAAAGTGCTGAGATTCGCTCTGCTTTTCTTGAATACTTCAGAGAAAATGGGCATGAAGTTGTACCCAGTAGCTCTCTGGTGCCTCACGACGATCCAACCCTGCTGTTTGCCAATGCAGGTATGAACCAGTTCAAGGAAACATTCCTTGGCAGGGAGCAGCGAACTTATAGACGAGCAACGTCATCCCAGAAGTGTGTTCGCGCTGGTGGTAAGCACAATGACCTGGAAAATGTAGGCTATACCGCTCGTCACCACACCTTTTTTGAAATGCTGGGTAACTTCAGTTTTGGCGACTATTTCAAGCATGACGCCATTCGGTTTGCCTGGACTTTTCTGACTGAAAAACTGCAACTGCCCATTGAGCGTCTCTGCGTTACGGTTTATGAGTCAGACGGTGAAGCTTATAACATCTGGCTGAATGAAATTGGTGTTGCCGCTGAAAATATCATTCGTATTGGCGACAACAAGGGAGCTCCATACGCTTCTGACAATTTCTGGCAGATGGGAGATACCGGTCCTTGCGGACCTTGCACTGAAATTTTTTATGATCACGGTGATCATATCTGGGGTGGTCGGCCCGGAACTCCGGAAGAGGATGGCGATCGTTTTATTGAAATCTGGAACATCGTCTTCATGCAGTACAACCGTCAGCTGGATGGAGTGATGAAGCCTTTGCCAAAGCCCTCGGTGGATACGGGTATGGGACTGGAAAGGATTTCCGCCATTATGCAAGGCGGGCACAGTAACTATGATATCGATATTTTCCAAAATCTGCTGAATGATGCTTCCGCAATTCTGGGTGGTGTACCGACAACAGAGGCTTCGCTGCGCGTTATCGCCGATCATATCCGCTCAAGCTCATTTATCATTTCTGATGGTATTATGCCGTCTAACGAAAGTCGCGGATACACACTCAGACGTATCATCCGTCGTGCATGTCGTCACGGACACAAATTGGGGGCTACTGAGTCGTTCTTCTATAAGTTGGTGGTTTCCCTGGTGCGTGAGATGGGTGATGCTTATCCGGATCTCGCTAAAAACCGTGCTCAGATAGAAAGAATCTTGCTGCAAGAAGAAGAACAGTTCACCAAAACGCTTGACAAGGGAATGAAATTGCTGGAAGAAAGGCTGGAAGGTCTAGAGGGCAGTGTTATCCCGGGTGATGTTGTATTCACCCTTTACGATACTTACGGTTTTCCTGTCGATCTGACTAATGACATTGCCAGAGAACGTGAGCTGTTGGTAGATGAAGAAGGTTTTAGGAAGTTGCTTGAGGTTCAGCGTGAAAGGGCCCGTGCAGCCAGCAAATTTGGTGTCAATTACAGTGAGCAGTTGGTCATTGAGGGGGCTACCAATTTCACGGGTTACGAAAATCTTCAGGACGCGGCTGAAGTCACAGCTCTGTTTGTTGATGGGCAGTCGGTTGATTTTGTCTCTGAAGGTCAAGAAGCAACGGTCGTTCTGCAGTCAACACCTTTTTATGCAGAGTCTGGTGGTCAGGTGGGCGATACCGGCTTGCTCAGTTTTGAGGGTGGCCAAGTCAAGGTATTGGATACTCAAAAACAGGGCGACAGTCATCTTCATATTTCGGAAGTATCTCAGGGTAAATTAAAGGTTGGTGATACTGTCACTGCCTACGTCGATGCTGAAGCCCGCAGGGCTACGGAGTTGAACCACTCTGCTACTCACTTGCTTCACGCTGCACTGCGTAAGGTTCTGGGTGAGCATGTTACTCAAAAGGGCTCTCTGGTAGATCAAGACAAACTTCGTTTTGATTTTTCTCATTTTGAAATGGTCAGGCCTGAAGCCCTCCGGGCTATAGAGAGGCTGGTTAATCAGCAAATTCGTAATAACAATGAGGTTAAAACTGAGTTGTTGGATATGAAAGCTGCTAAGGCTAAAGGCGCAATGGCTTTGTTTGGCGAGAAGTACGGTGAGGAGGTTCGCGTTCTTTCCATGGGCTCTGAAGGCTTTTCTGTTGAGCTCTGCGGAGGTACGCACGTTAATCGTACGGGCGATATCGGTTCATTCAGAATTGTTTCTGAATCCGGGATTGCAGCGGGTGTGAGACGCATTGAGGCTGTCACAGGCATAGCTGCGGTTGATTACCAGGAGAAGCTGGAAGATACCCTGAAATCGGTCGCAAGTCTGGTAAAAGGTTCTCAGGATAATGTGCAAGACAAAGTATCTTCAATTCTCGATAGGAATAAGGAGCTTGAGAAAGAGCTTCATAGACTTCAACAGAGGCTGGCTTCTGCTGGCAGTGCCGATCTCCTGTCCAGGGCTGTTGATGTCAATGGTGTAAAGGTGCTGGTTACAGAGCTTGAGGGAGTCGATCCTAAGTCTTTGCGAGACATGGTGGATCAGCTGAAAGGTAAGCTCCAGACCGGTATTGTATTTCTGACTGTGCCTGGTCACGCTAAATTTCCTCTGGTAGCGGGAGTCACCAAAGATCTTACTGGCAAAGTGAAAGCAGGTGATTTGTTGAAAATGGTTGCCGATCAGGTTGATGGTCGTGGTGGCGGTCGTCCGGATTTTGCCCAGGGTGGTGGTTCAGATGCTTCCAAAATCAAGGAAGCGCTTGAATCTATTGCCCCATGGTTGCAAGAGCGTCTGTAATGTGATTCGTTAATTCGATCAACTTAATCCTCATTAAAAACGAGCCATCGGGCTCGTTTTTAATGAGGTGTGCTTTTTTTAACAAAGCTATTCGTGTTACATTCCGGGGTCGGCTGATTGACGTAGAACGATATAAACATGGCGCTGTTAGTACAAAAATTTGGCGGCACCTCTGTCGGGAACTTGGATCGCATCCAGGGAGTTGCCGACAAGGTGAAGAGGTTCAGAGATCAGGGACATAATGTTGTTGTCGTTGTCTC
The DNA here is from genome assembly GCF_024606245.1 of Endozoicomonas sp. SESOKO2. Classification (NCBI taxonomy): domain Bacteria; kingdom Pseudomonadati; phylum Pseudomonadota; class Gammaproteobacteria; order Oceanospirillales; family Endozoicomonadaceae; genus Endozoicomonas; species Endozoicomonas sp. SESOKO2. Next base: position 1,886 of record NZ_JAHHPQ010000178.1, on the reverse strand, counting down.
AGCGATGAGTGGTGAGACCAACCGGCTGACTGATCTTGCATCTAATATTCAAAAACAACCCACACCCAGAGAGATGGATGTCCTGCTTTCTACCGGTGAGCAGGTCACAATAGCCCTTCTGGCAATGGCTCTCAACGAGCGTAACTGTCCGGCCCACTCTTACACTGGAAGTCAGGTTTCCATTGTTACGGATCAGGCTCACACTAAAGCTCGCATACAGCATATTGATACAGAGAAGATGCGGGCATCTCTTAATCGGGGGCGCGTTGTAATTGTGGCTGGCTTTCAGGGGCGTGATGCTGAAGGCAATATTACAACCCTTGGAAGAGGGGGGTCTGACACCACGGCCGTTGCTCTGGCTGCTGCTCTTGAAGCGGACGAGTGTCAGATCTATACAGATGTCGACGGCGTTTACACGACCGATCCACGTGTTGTGGAGGGGGCAAGGCGACTGGACAAGATTACTTTTGAAGAGATGCTGGAAATGGCCAGTTTGGGTTCAAAAGTATTGCAGATTCGGGCGGTTGAATTCGCTGGAAAATATAATGTCAAATTGAGGGTGCTGCATTCCATGCAAGAAGGCCCCGGAACTCTTATTACGATCGACGACGAGGATGTAGCTATGGAATCACCGGTGGTATCTGGTATTGCCTTTAACAGGGATGAAGCGAAAGTCACTATTAAAGGTGTGCCTGACATTCCAGGTGTTGCATCCCGGATATTGGGTCCTGTCAGTCAGGCCAATATTGAGGTGGATATGATTGTTCAGAATGTGTCTGACGATCGTACTACTGATTTTACCTTTACCGTTCACCGTAATGATTATCAGAACACTCTTGATGTCTGTGCGAAAGTCTGTGATGAGTTGGGTGCACGCGAGTATGACGGTGATGAAAAGATCGCAAAAGTATCTATCGTCGGTGTGGGTATGAGATCTCATGCGGGCGTTGCCACCCGGATGTTTGAGGCTCTCGCAGCTGAAGGCATCAATATCCAGATCATTTCAACTTCTGAAATCAAGGTTTCCGTTATTATTGCAGAGAAGTATCTTGAGCTTGCTGTAAGGGCTCTTCACTCTGTATTTGAACTGGATAGGGAACCTGTTGAGAGTAGTGAAGTCTAAGGCTGGGTAGGTTGTCTTGAAAAGGGAGTGGCTCAGTTTTGATCTGCTCAACCCAAATAGTTCTGTGGCTTGTTTGATCAACAATCGGCAGGAATATCGAACAAATACACCGTCATTCCCGTCAGGCATGGATTCTTCAACTAGAATGTTCTGTGCCTGTTAAAAACTTACAAAACGTGATTTTTTTGATGACTACATTTCTCTGCTAGTAAAAATACGCATGGAAATGTTGGGTTCGGTGGCTAGACTCTGTTGACTGAGAGTTTCTCAAGCATGAAACGGTGATCTGGCAGTATCTGCTTTGCTGAGAACTTAAGCACTCCCGGATTTGGGGCTAAGGTCAATCAACAAAAGCATCGCCGTGCTCAGGATTGACGGTCGTTGACTTACAGAGATGTAAATAAGGAGATTGTAATGCTGATTCTGACTCGCCGCGTTGGAGAGACCTTGATGGTCGGGGATGAGGTCACTGTCACTGTACTGGGTGTAAAAGGTAACCAGGTGCGTATTGGAGTCAATGCGCCAAAAGAAGTTGCCGTTCATCGTGAAGAGATCTACCAGAGAATTCAGAAAGAAAAAGAGCACGGGGGTGTTCCATCCGTCTCTGAGCCGTACTGAGTGTCTGGTTATAACACCGAATTCAGTGAAAAAATACCCGGCTAACCGTTCGGGTATTTTTTTATCTGTGGGAAATGCTTCGATTGAAAAATGCTAATGTGTTTGCTGACGAGATAAAAAACTTTCTGGTCTATATATAAAACCT
>NZ_JAHHPQ010000177.1:0-1725 GCF_024606245.1 Endozoicomonas sp. SESOKO2 | reverse complement strand
AAGTTTTTGACATCGAAATACTGACATTACTGGACGGGTACAGGGATGAAATGGAGCTTATGCATATCGTTACCGCTCTTAAAAAAGCCAAAATCGATATCGATAACCACATAATGGAAGGATGGAGGCAACGGGCATGCGGCGAAATAAAGCTGTTAAAAAGGCGAGATCCTTTATTATCAGAGGTTGATCCTGATGTTTATCAGAGTTGTCAGGAACTAGAGTTGCTTGATCGGTGTGGAGTTATTTTATAAAAAAGATCTGTGTCGTATGATAAAAGCTTCTGAAAAAAAAACGTCAGCCAACTCCGTTCATGGCAAGTTCGCCGGTGCAGTGCTATGAAGTCTCGCGCAAACGTCAATCAATGGGCCCTATCCGAATGACGTATGAATTTTTCCAAAAGCGGATGGATTCACAGACGCTGATTTTATTAGCCTGAATCTATGAGACGCTCACAAAAAAACAAAACTGCCTTCTCAATGGTTCGATCACTGCTTCTGCTGGTGGCAATAATGTTTGGGGAGTCACTGCAAGCTTTGGAATGGATCGGCTCAAGCCCACTACCAGTACATTTCTTATATCCCTATCAGTTGGCCGAACCTGAACCGCCCGACCCTGTTCCGGCTGGGTTTATGAAATTCGCCTTCAGTTTACTGCGGCGGCTGCCAAATAATAGTCCTCTTCAGTCTCTCCAACTGCCTCCCCAAGCCATCTGGCCAATGAAGCCAACACTCCGCACTGAACTGTTGGCTATGCCCCCGGAAGTCCCCGATAACACTTCCAATAAGCTGAACACCATCGCCGCTGCCGGGGGAGATGATGGCGATAAGCCAACTGACAGAAATAACTGGAATCCTGACCCTGAGTCCCGGACTGACCTTGACCTTAATCTTGTTTCTGACCCTATTCAAAAATGCCTGCAACAAAAAAAGCAACTCCTTCAAATGTTGCGAATCAAACGACTATGGGCTATTACGACAGGGCAAACCACCCTGGCCCGGATATTGTCAAACCGGATCATGGTGATTGAAGCGGACCTTTTGGACCTGGAAAGATCAAACACCGCCAATATGCATCCGGTGCTGGTTCAGACACGGCTGGCAGAGAATGGTCGGGAACTCAGTGTTTACCTTGAGGTCACTTCTGACAAATATTCTGGCCGACAGGCGGCTAACAGGGAAAAGAGTCAATCCTCCCAAACGACCAAAGCATCAACGACCGAGACAAAAAGCCAGACTCGAAAATCCCATCAGGTTTCCCAAGCTGCTGCCCATAGAAAGGTCATTGGTTCGACAGTCGGCAATGGTCGTGGCGGCGATGATCCAATGGAACCCTCTGCTGCGCAGGATACCGCAAGTTCGGTTGTAACTTGTACCAAGTGTGGCAAGGCACTGAATCTACAGGAATTAAGACGTGTAGCCCATGAGGCAGCAGTTTCAGCACTGTTATGCAAAAGCTGCCTGTCGGGCACTCGAGGTAAAAAAAGAGCAAGACCACCGCGGCAAGAAACAGAGCCTGACTCATCAGAACCTGTTCAGAAAAAAAAGAAAGGCCCGGGTAGAAAGAGAAAAAATTCAAAAGCAACCAATGCACCACCGGCCAAAAAAAAGAAGCCGACAGGCACTCAGACCACCGATGGCCCATTGGAAAAAGTAAAGGCACATATCAAATACGAATTAAGTCAGGAAGAGCTGGAAAAAGCGCAAACCCTGATGGAGGTATTCA
>NZ_JAHHPQ010000176.1:0-6036 GCF_024606245.1 Endozoicomonas sp. SESOKO2 | reverse complement strand
GGTGACGGAAAAACATTGTCGTTTAAGGGCTTACCTGCAACGCAAAAACCTGCCGCTGCAGCCGACCAGTCTTGATTTACAGAATATCGCCAGGGCTATCACCAGAGGTGGCGATTTTAGCGAAAAAGCCGTTCATCAATGCCTTAATCAGCACTACCGGCTTTATCTGATGGCCGCCAATATATCGCTGGAGGAACTGCAGGAGTCTTCGGCTCTTGCCATAGGGAAAAGTGAATTTGATTCCGGACTTTGCCGTTGGCTCAATCAAACGGTATCGAACATTGATCGTCCGTGGTTGGTACGAAGCAGTCATCTCAACAGTGTTGATGAAAAAAAACATGAAATCCGTGTTAACACTCAGTTGGATGAAAAGGAAGCCAGAACGGAAATCATCAAGAGCGTGGCTCAGGCAAAGTGGCAGTCATCGGGCCTTCCCCTGAAGCCTTATGACTCCGACGATCTACTCACTCAGGCACTTTACCGACACTGGCAGAAAAGCTGGTTTAATCGTGAGTTTGGCCAGACGGGTTTGAAGGCTGATAGCGTATTTTCCCTCACGACAGAACAAACACTGACGCTGGGCTTATCTGCTCACCAGCCTTATCTTCGTGAGGCTGACAGGCGGATAAGTGAATGGATAGACCATGGCGTAAAACGCTGGTCCGTGTTCTGGCATCAGATCAGTGATCTGCCGAAGCATCTGGTAGACGATTTTATTAACGAAACAACACAAGACATGCCAAAAGTCCGGGAGAAACAAGCGCCAGCGTTGGCTCATAGCAAGAACCCTGAGCCAGAACCTGTTCACAAGGCGTTGACTATTGACGATGATAAGGCGCCCGAAAAATACGATTCGAAAGAGCACGAGAAAGAGGCTCCGGTATTGGATCGGACAACGGACTATGAGAACGAGAGTGAGCCACAGATTAGCGAGTATATAATTTTTAAGAGTGAGGACTATTTTCCCGGTATGTATCGGTGGTGGGCAAAGGATATTTTTGTGTCTGATAAGGGTGATATTAAATGGATCGATATTAATGATCGACACATGCAGGGGGCTGAAGTCCTCATACCGAACCGGTTACCAGAATCTGACCAGGAAGTGATATTAGCCAGAGATCAAACGCTGGCGACCTTTGACTGGTCATCGGACAATGGTCGATATGCGTTGCCCAGCCTGACGCCTGATGACCGTATCGTGGCTCTGCGCATAAAACCAGAACTGCCATTTACCCTGTTCAGGGATCGATATACAGGGCTTCACACAATCACTGTTGCAGAGGCCAAAGCCAACCAGATTATTAAATTTGCTTATGTCGTAGAACACAGAAAAGCGGGCAAAATAACACTGGCTGAAAAAGTCCGACCAGCACAATCAACACGTTTTGACGTCCGCTGTTCAGAAGGTATAAAAACAGTACTGAACGGAGTGTTTACTCGCATTGACCTGCAACCATCTGAAGTACGGGTACCTTTGCAGAGAATAAAAAACGCTAAAAACACCAGGCAACGCATTGAGGCGATCAGGGACTTTTGTCAAGCGTTTTCCGGTGTTGCTATGCCAGCAGAGCGCGATAAAAATTTCTTTCATTTCCTGGTAACACAGCGGCAGGGGAGCTGTCGTCATCGTGTGCCTGTTTTTGTTGCTCTTTGCCGTTATTTCGGGATTCCATGTCGGCAAATTCTTAACCGTTATCACACTTTTGCAGAGTGTTCTCTGGATAGAGGCCATACCTGGAAGCCAGTGGATTTGGGTGGGGCGCCTGTCAAGAAAACAAACATCCTGCCTGACTTCCAGCCCACCAGGCGGGTCGGTGGTTCTGGCTCTGAGTCAAAGAAGATCAGGGATCTCCTGGAAGGTGCTGATTTAGCACAACAGGAAGCTATGGCTAACGCCTTGGGGATGAGCCTGGAGGCGCTGAAAAAAGCCCTTGAGACAAATACTGCATTGCCAGAAACCGATCTGACACCTTTCAGAATGGTTGAGAGACTTTGGCAGAAAAAAGATTTGGCCAGTTTTTCCATGGGCGTCTCAATGTTAGAGTCGCTGGAGATACAATCATCGGACTGTGCCGAGCAAGCATTGATTGGTGATTTATATGATAAAAATGCCCGAAAACGTAATCTGCTGTCGGACGCCGTAAAACAAATATTGTTCGACAGTGATGAAGATCAGGCCACAGCTCAACTCAAATTACTCTATTCAAAAATGATTGTTCACGGCGGAGGATCCCCGCACGAGTGGTTGAACTCAATAGTGAAAATACTGAATGGCAGTAACTTAAGCAAATGTTCAGTTATTCAATTTGCCGGTGAAGCCCTGAAATCGGGTTGGCTGAATCCATTGCCGGAAGGAGACTTCCAGAGTCAGAGAAAGGAGAAAGTTGAACATCATAAGCTGTTGTTGTGTCTGGAAAGCGTCGATGAACTGAAAGTTGATGCCAGCCGTTGTCTGAAACAGTGGTACAAGGAATCATTGGCCGGGGAAAAAAATAATCGCCTATGGCAGAACTATTACAAGGGCTTCCAAACGATGAAAACGTATGCCTCGCTCGTTACTCATAGTCATGATGGGGTTTCGCCATTCCTTCAAGGTAAAATTGCCAGCTTATCTCTACAAAAATACTGGACGGACGAACCTGAAGGCATTCCGAATATAGAACGAATGTTGGTACATGATCCCGCGTTTGAGCAGTCAAGCCCGGTCAAGGCGGACCACCGTCCAGTGATTATCATGGGGCATCCATACTGGGACGACACCGTGATAAATGAAAAGGTCGAAGCCCTGTTACAACGAATTATTGCAAACAGACCGGACGACCTGAAGCCGCTTTTTGAAAAAATCAATCAATATGAGCAGATAAAAAAACAATTTGATCATGAAATGAAAGCACTGAACAAAGCACATGATAATAGCGATTACAGACACCCCGTGTCTCTTGATGAGCGATATCGAAGTGAAAAAAGTGAATATAAGAAAAAACGGCTTGAGATTGAAAACAGGTACAGCACTACTCTGGAGCGCCTCAAACCGTCTGATGAGGAGCGTAGACTGGAGAGTGATTTAAAAAACAAATGCACTCAAGCGATTCAGCAGGCCTTCAGTTATTACCTGTATAGATTGGCAAACTCGAAAGGCGGATGCTTAAAGTATTGTTGGGCTGATGCTGCCATCGGGACAAATAATAAGAAAAGAGAGTACCATGGCGCTCACAGTCCATCCTCACCAAGAGAGCTGTATGCCATGATGACTCTCATTGATAGCTCTTCCCGGTTCCAAAAGACGGTTGAAGATGCTTACTTGCGGCAAGCACACAATCTCAGCAACGCTCTGGTACTGAAAACCAATGAACTGACAATCATTGCCGGAGAGTTTTTGAACAGCGTGAATTTGAATTCGCTTTGTGAGTCACTGGATAACTGATCATCGTCTGGTCACGATGAGTTTTTCCAGATCGCTGATTTCCTTCAATCGTTACCTGAGGAGTAAATACCTGACTTATTGGTACATTTCTTAACACCAGGATTCTTCCTTCTTTCTTATACACTTTTATGGCTGAAGTTGTGGCAGCAAAGGTGGCACTTACCATGATTGTTATTGCTGCAATACGTCTGGAATATGTTCTCATATAAATACTAGTTATATTCTTTGCCTACAAGTAAGTATCAGTTTTAGCATAATCGAGTCGTTCCAGATTACGACCCTGCGGTGACTCATCTGAAACAGGCGAAAAATTGATGTCAGATTCCCGAGCACGAAATCAACATTCACATCCAAATTATCTGATCGAACTTCAGTCAGTTCTGAAAATACGTCGAATGTTTCATATATGGCGCCCTTAATATACAGTCGTTTATTGTGAACTCGTGCTCAACAGTGAACCAAAAAAATTACCTCAAAATCAGTTAAATATGAGTTTTTTGTCTAGTATTCCTATGCTACATCCCTAATAGAAGTTCAGTTTTTCACTATGAAGAATATGTCTTGTGTTTTTATTTTGGGCATCATCCTTTTTTCGGTCGACAGTCAGGCTGTAATTCCTTTCGCTTCATCATTGGTCTATGGCAATGATGCCGATGCGATTTTTTCCTCTTTTTTACCTGATCCCGTTCGTCTACCCAAGTCCGGGATTGTTCCACTACTGCTGTTACAGAAGGGGAAAAAAAGTTCGATAATCAGTTTACCTGTCTCTGAAGGGGGAGGGCTACAACCAGATAAAGGAGCTGTGTTTACTGGCTATCCATTCGAATTAAACCGTTATGGCAACGAAAACAAGGAACAATCTAAAACCGACGGTAAATCTCCACCACCGCAGCAAAAGCGACAAAGTAAAAAACAAATGACTAAAGGGCAAAGTAGTTCTGACTCTTCAGGTTCATCAGACTCCGGGGCAGCGTCAGCATCGGCTTCCGGAAACAATGAGAGTCATGCCAGGCACCTTGAAAAACTGAAAGAAATACTTAAGGCTGCTGAAAAGTCATTGAAAACGATGGATCAGAAAAACAACATTGATGACTTTTATGCAGAATTGAAAGCATTGTATAGGGAAAACCCCGATATTTTAGCAGAGAAAGGTTATCTGGAGAGCGCAGAATACCGTTGGCAGGGGGTTCTTAGTCTCCTCAAGCTTTATTTTCCCGAAAAGCTGGAAGAAGGTGAAATGACCCATGTTTTAATTAAACATCCCGGGTTTAAGAAATTGCCAGCAAATTTAATCAGAATATTTGCCAAAGCAGTGCTTCCTCAGCTTGATTTGCCTGAAGAGCTGCCCAACTACGAGTTAGTTGACAGACTTCTGGATGCCGCTAATTCGAATATTTTAAGGCTTATGCATACTTATCTTGGTATACAACAGTGTCTTCGCCAGTTGGTTGCGTTATTTATAACGCAACTGCCATTAATGGCAACAGAAGAGCCAAAAAACTATATTTTTCAGGATACAACAGGTCACGTTAATGTTTTTTCTATCAGGAGAAATAGCAAAGGGCATTATCGGTTTTTTTTTGTTGATAGTCTGAGCGCTTTTAAGCGCTACAAAAAAGAACAACTTTATTCGCCCCTGTCGCATTTTGTCGGTTTAGCGATAACACTGGCGATAAAATATCACGACTTTACTGATTCCCGGTTTTTCTTTCTGCCTGGTCGTCAAGCCAGTGGCGTTGGCTGTGAGTCGTTCGCGTTGCACGATCTGGTAACATTGCTGGAATCCCCCATGTTGGCTCGTAACGGTTATTATGTGGACAAAGAACCCCTCACTAAAGACAATATGTTGGAGTTTTTTTTGCAGACAATTTATTTAGGGGACGAACAACTGGGACGATTGTTAATCAATGGGGAAAGTAAGGACTTTATCGAGACAGTAGACAAACCTGTCATTGATAAGCATAAACTGGACTCCATGATTCTTATGGCACTCCAAACCTGGCAGAAAGCGGGGTTGGAACCAGATTTGGTTAAATTGTACCAGTTGCGTCAGTTTCCTCTGAGGTTTGCATATCTGACCCAGGGACAGCTGAATCTGAAACGTTTGCTGGAGAGATTTTCTGAAGAACGCCAAAAAGAGGTGAACCAGGTAATTGATGAAACCCGTGGCTTGTTAACCCTCAATGATGGAATCTGCCATACCGTGAACCTGGCTGCTACTCTGCAGTGGATGAAATTGAATATTGATTTGCTGGATATAAACCGTCCCGGGCAGGAAAAATAAATCTGCTCCGCTGCTATCCAGCTGGTCTACGAGAGCTTACGGACCAGAATAATCATTCTAATTTAGCCCTACAATGAACGACCTCAGTAGCTGAGCAAGATATTTATTGCTCCACCCAGCCTTTTTACGCTTCGTTTTGATACTCCTTTTGCTGGAAGATACATAGGATAGATACATAGGATACATAGTACATAGAGTACATAGAGGTACATAGGACATCCATATAGGATACATAGGAATACATAGTACATAGGGTACATAGTACATAGTAGAGTACATAGTAGGACATCCATATAATGAAAGAAAAACGAAAGAGAGAAAAACAGAG
>NZ_JAHHPQ010000003.1:0-1451 GCF_024606245.1 Endozoicomonas sp. SESOKO2 | reverse complement strand
TGTGAACACCGGTGAATCTCACCCGGATACATTTTTCCCCGATCAGGCGTTTTATCGTGCCTGTTTTTACGGGGATTTGGATCAGGTGGAGAAGTCACTGGCAGAAGAAGTCAATGTTAATACCGTTATAAATGATGGCCTCACTGCCTTGATGATGGCATCCAGTCAGGGGCACAAGAACATTGTCGAACGCCTGATCAACGCCGGGGCGAATATCAGCGCTGCCTGCTCGACTGGTGGAAACGCACTGTTTTTCGCTGCCCAGAATAATAAACCCGAGTGTGTGAAACTCCTGATCAAAGCCAAGGCGGATCTCAACGCCAACTGTAGGGATGGCGTCACCCCGCTGTTCATCGCTGCTCAGCAAAATTGCACTGACTGCCTAAAAATCCTGATCAACACCGGGGCAGATCTCAACGCTTCCCGGACTTCGGATGGCGCCACCGCACTGTTAATAGCAGCCTGGTTGGACAATACCGAATGCGTGAAACTCCTGATCGAAGCCAAGGCGGATCTCAACGCCCGGACTAAGGATGGCTTCACCGCGCTGTCCATCGCTGCAGATATGGGTAATATTGACTGCGTGACAGCCCTGGTCGAAGCCAAGGCAGATGTCAACGCCGCCTTGTCGGATGGCTCCACCCCACTGTTAATCGCAGCCAAGAGAGGCAGTATCGACTGCGTGAAAATCCTGATCAACGCCGGGGCGGATCTCAACGCCCGGACTCATAATGGCTTCATCCCCCTGCTCATCGCTGCCAATATGGGCCATACCGACATAGTGACAGCCCTGGTCAAGGCCAGGGCAAGGTAGGGAACAAAAGAAAGGCGTTATGTCATCGAGTAAACACGGTTTTCTGTGCTCCCATCTTCAGAGTGTTTGAAATGGGTGATTATTTAGTCACAGCAAACTTTACAGTCATAGAGAAAGTGAAGTGGGATCACTTTCACCTCAGCAGCATAGTTTATGGGGCAGGGCTGAATGCTTCTCCGGGGCAGTTGAGAGAACGGTTAACTGCCTGACTTGCGTTATTTTCCTGATCTATCCTTCCTCTCTGTACACCAGAATCCAAGGGTAGAATGATTAAACACCCACTCTTTGCAGCACCACTGTTACTCATGTCATTGTCTGTCGTCTGTCAGGCTCAACCGTTGACCAGGCGTTTTGTTGTCGAGCTTGAACAGAAAGCAGGTGCTCCAAGCCAGAATGTTTTTATAAAACCTGACCAGCACACACTGTCGTGCACCTTGTCAGACATTGCTCACACAAAGGGCTATGCAGGATCGGATTTATCGTCTGATGAGAAACAAGACAGACTAAACGGCTACGAGCTAAAAACGACCATCAATGAATCGATTTCATGGCCATGGCTTTACACCAATCATCTACTGGTGAGTTACGAACTGATCCAGACCGCCAAAAATACCCCACTCAGCTCCACCTCTTATTC
>NZ_JAHHPQ010000175.1:0-3758 GCF_024606245.1 Endozoicomonas sp. SESOKO2 | reverse complement strand
CGACGAGGAGGCTCCGGAGAGACTGGCCAACCTGGAAAGTAAGCTCGGCCTGATTCCTGACGACGAAGATGCCCCGCAAGTCCGTCACCAGGCCATTCTGCAGCACCTTGAACAGCAGAAAGCTCTGATCCAACAACACTTCCTTCAGAAAACCATCACAGAAGCTGAAAATGCAGCTGCAATCAAAGCTCGCTATGCAACCATTGCCGCAGATTTAAACATTAAAAATTTTGATACCAATGCAAATGTCGACGCTCAGGAAGAACAGCTGCTTCAGAAAATCAAGACAATGGATATTCAAAAAGACATTCTGCTCCATACAATGAAGCAAATGTATGGTCAAGATAATTCTTACCCCGAGGCCAGGCAAAATGCTTTGGCAGAGATTCTTGGTATTAGACTGAGTGAAGACGGCACAGAAGAGAACCAGAACGTCCTGGAAAAATCAGTATTCAACATGTTCATCTATCTTGCAGGCTTCGAAAAAAAACTGGAAGACATCAGAACATCAAGCCTCCGTCCTGAAATACTTCGGAAACTGACCGCTGTAGAAAAAACCCTGAACATGGTTGACCTCGATAGCGAGGGCGATGTGTATTATCGTCGTAACGCGATTTCTGAGAAAATTCAGACATACCTCACAGAGGCCAGACAGCGGGCAGAGGAAGAGGCGCTGGATGTGCTGAAAACCGCAGAAGAAATACTCGAGATCCAGGTCAGTGAAGGTGATAACAAACTGGAACGACTTGACAGGGTTCGTATAAAACTTGAAGACGATGATGTCATCGAAAAAATAACGGAGCATCAATACCATGCCCTCTGGAGAGAAGATACCAAACCTGCTGATTACAAAAAAAGGAAAGGTAAACTTGAGAGGCTCCTGCTTTATTCCCATCTTACCCTTTATGTCGAACATGCAGATCAGCTAGCCAAAGGACGACAGAATCTGATGCTTCAGGCTTTAGAGGACGATCTGGGCATCGACAGGAGTGAAAACGCTGCTGCCAAGAAAAGGAACAAGGCTTTAATTGCTAAAGTGGCCGATAATCTGGAAGTAGAATTAGAAAAAGACGCCAGCCTGCAAAATCAGATGGATGCCCTACTAGCCAGAATTTCGGAATTAAGGTTCAAAGTATTCCACCGCTATGAAGATGAAGGTTTATCAAGAGATATAAACAATGAAATTGCTCATCAACTCAACATTGAAGACTATAAAAATAATGCCTGTGTGGATGATCAGATCACACTCATTGAAGAAACACTCGTAAAACTGACTCGAGAAATTCACAAAGTGGGCCAGCCTACCATTAATGAACGTACCGCAGTCATTGAAAATGAGCTTGACAGGCAAATAGCTCAGCTGAAACTAAATCCCCGATACGTACTTGAACGTGAGGTAGCCAGAGCCAGGCTAGCAGTAAAAGAAGCTAAAAATGTCCTGGAGAAGACTAAACGCGATATGGATGCGTATCTCCAAGAGACCTCGGATGAAGACGACGTGGAGCTCAATCGGGCAATGAAACAATTTCAGAGCGAGCTGGGTCTGTCTGCAGGTGACGAGCAGACCAATAAAGAGCGTGCAGAGGACATCATAAAACACCTGCTGGGATACAGTATCGAAATACGGGATGAAATCATTAAGGAACAGGAAGCCAAAACAAATCGGCACATCTGGATAAATGGCGACCCCGCTTCGCTGGAAGAAGCTGATTACAGTCTTGCTGTTAATGACCATTCAGATACCCAAGGTCGGGCAACCGATGAAGATGGAGTATGGGGTGAACTGCCTCTTACCAGAAAAAAGTACACTCAGGTCACGGAATTCCAGCGTGAGCACGACAGGGATAGCAGTCCCTTCCTGTACTCACCAAGAGAGGCAAAACTTCTGACCGATATCAAAGACTTCATGCAGCAGCACCCTCTCAAAAAACAAGCTATGGAAGCCGCAATTGGCATGCACGTAGCAACCATGGAGAGCGATAAGGGAATGCCATTTCTTCCGGCTTTCAATTTTAACGATGAATTTGCATCCATTCGCGTACAGGCAATCGTCGACGACAAAGTGACGTTTAAACAGGCCAGTCGGATTGTGGAAGTTTTCAAGAGCCTGAAGACCACCTTTCCTAAATCCACTGTCCAGCCCGTGTATGGTGAGCCTGAGGATGCGCTGGATGAAGTTGATATTCTGGTGCTCAAGGCCATGTATGAGATGGAAATAGGGTCCCAAGAATTCAAGGACGAAATTCGTGCCATGGGCAAAACAGACATTCACTTCGTCGAGCATGAAACGGAGGATCTGGAAAGCTTCCCGGAATACTTCGCTAGCCATTCTGCCAGTGGTAACAAGATCATAGCTCTGCTGCGGGAAGGCGCGATCAGCAATGCTGAACTTGAGAACTACTTAAAGGCTATCAGAGGTGTCGATGGATATCAGACAGTGGATGAATTTGAGCACTTCCTTGGTTATAAACACGGCGTCAACGTGCATCGCTTTAAAGTCGTTGTCCGGGCACTGTCCGATGAAGGAGCTGAGCAATTCATGCGGATTGCCTTTGCTCCTGTGACCGTGACCGCAACTTGTCCGGCGGGTATGAAAGAGTCCGTTGCCGGCATGAAAGAGTACGCAGCGGCTATCATCGCGAACTATGTGCTTGATGATATTGCCTTCGAAAATGGTCGCAGGTCGGCAGCATTTCTGGCCAATGTTCAGGATACCCTGGCACCCTACGCCAATGCCGTTGGCTTGTCTGAATCAGAGCTGCTCCAGGCTATCCATGACACATTAAAGCAGGCTCATGCCGCAGCGGTTGAACAGCAGCTCAATGACTACTGGGCCAAACCTTCAGCCTTCCTGTTACAGGCGGTCACCTGGTACTACTCCAGCTATAAACCTCTGCTGGTGGCCCATACCGCCTTGAAGGCTGGCTTGCTGTCGCTGTCAAACATGTGGTTCCTCTATCTTCTGGACCTGACCAACAGGGGTGATTACACGCACAGGATGCGCATACCTTTCCAGCACTGGTTGGAACGCTATAGCTTTGATCTTGACCGAACCCAACACTATAAATTCCACAGTGAAATTGAACAACTTGCAGAACTGGGCGGGCTGGCGATGCCATTCGGCAAGGCTGCTTCCTCAGTCGTTCTACTGAAAACCGGCTCCATGCTGTTTGCAAGACTGCACAACGCCAACCCCCGGATGTATCGCAGCATTTCCCGCCTGGCGCCCGAAATAGTGGCATCCATGAGTTCCGGGCAAGGCGTTCAGGTACCGCTGCTGCACCGGGTGACCCCACAAAACATAAAGGCTCTGGCCTCGGCCACAGCCGGACTGGTGCTGGGTCCGGTAGCCACGGTCGGAGCATATGCCCACGGTCTGATATCAGGGTTTACCTACGCCCAAACCTTCGGATTCGCTCTGGTTTCGAGTCTCACTTACGATTTCTTTATGAACAACAACAAGATGCTTACTCAATGGCTGGGTGGCCCTCTGGGCCGGAGTCTTGACAAGATTAATCGCTGGACAGGCGTGGGTGAAACGGAATCTGACTATGTGAAACGTACCGCTACTGCCTCGCCTCAGCGCTTTAATGAAACCGATGAAGCCTATGCAAACCGTGTTAAAGCAAGCAACATGATGCCTGGCTGGACTCGACATGAAAATTATCTGCAGTTCCGTGAACGCCGTGATCGCACAATGAAAATGTTTGAGAATAGCTGGGAGAAATACTTCAGGGACAATGTGCCTAAATGGTCGT
>NZ_JAHHPQ010000174.1:0-6003 GCF_024606245.1 Endozoicomonas sp. SESOKO2 | reverse complement strand
GGCACTACCGGCTTTTTCTGATGGCGGCCGGGATATCGCTGGAGGCACTGCCAGAGTCATCGGCTCTTGTCACGGCTCTTACCATGAGCAGGGGTGAGCTTGATTCCGGGCTTTGCAAATGGTTGAACCAAACGGTATCGGGTATTGATCGTCCCTGGTTGATACGCCGCAGTGATCTCAACAGTATGGATGAAAAACGCCATGAAATTCGTATTAAAACAGATCTGGGTGAAGAGGAAGCCAGAACGGAAATTCTCAAGGGAATGGCTCGGGCAAAATGGCTGACATCCGGTCTTTCCCCAGAGCCAGAAAGGTCGGACAACATTCTCACCGGGGCACTCTACCGGTACTGGCAGCAACGCTGGATTGTTCGTCATTTTGGTTCTGTGGGCGTGGACGCCAATAGCGTATTTCCCCTGACGGAAGAACAGCAACAAACGCTGAAAATGCCGACTTCCGAGCCTTATCTTCAGGAAATTGATCAGCGGATAAGCGCATGGGACGCCAATGCAGTTCAATGGTGGCCCGCGTTTTGGCAGCAGACAAGTAATCTGCCGAACCCTCGGGTTGACGATTGTATTAACAAAGCGCCAGCTATGGGCGGTGATAACACGCCAGAAACATACAATCCGGAAGTCCTGGGGAAATGGGCTCCGGCACTGGACCAGAGAACAAACTATGAGAGCCTGCCGGTTCCAACATCCATGGATTATATAGTTTTTAATAGTTCCAGACACTCTTCCCGTATGTATCGGTGGTGGGCAAGGGATATTTTTGTGTCTGCTAAGGGTGATGTCAAAGAGATCGTTCTTAATAATAGACACATTCAGGAGGTCGAAGCCCTCCTGCCGGTTCGGTTACCGGGGCGTGATCAGGCAGTGGCATTAGCCAGCGATCAAACGCTGGGAACCGTGGAAATGTTATCGAAAAATGGTCGGTACGCATTGCCAAGCCTGACGCCTGACGACTATATCGTGGCCCTGCGAATAGAGCCCGATTTGCCATTTACCCTGGTCAGAGACCAATATACCGGGCTTCACACACTGACTGTTCCTGAGACCAAAGCCGATCAGAGTCTTCGAGTGACTTATGTCGTAGAACCCAGGGCAACGGGCAATAAAACACCTGCTAAACGAACCCGACCAACACTTTTGGACACCTATTGTTCAGAAGGTATGAAAAAAGTACTGCACGAACTGTTTCAGAACATTGGCGAGCAACCATCCGAATTAAAGGTATCACTGCAAAAAATACAGAACGCTAAAAACGCAAAGCAGCAAATTAAAGCGATCACGGAGTATTGCGAACAGTTTTCCGGTAAGGCTAAACCCAGGCGCAAGAAAAATTTCTTTAAATTCCTCGTAACCAAGCGGCAAGGTAGCTGTCGTCATCGTGTGCCTGTTTTCATTGCCTTTTGCCGTTATTTCGGGATTCCATGCCGACAAATTGATAACCGTGTCCACTGCTTTGCCGAGTATTCCCTGGATGGAGGGCAAACCTGGAAATCGGCGGATTTGGGCGGAGCAGATGCAGAGATAATAGAAATCACATCTCACTTCCAACCCATCAGAAGGGTCAATGTTTTCAGCACTGAGTCAAGGAAGATAAAGGCTCTCCTGAAGGACTTTCTGAAACGAGCTGATTCAGCACAACAGCAAATTCTGGCTAAAGCCTGTGGCATGAGTCTGGCGGAGCTCAACAAAGCCCTTGAGACGAACAGTGCATTACCAGAAACCAATCTGAGAATTTCCGAAATAGTCAGAAACCTTTGGGAGGAAAAAGATCTAACCCGTTTTTCCATGGGCGTCGCACTGCTAGAGTCGCTGGAGACACAAGCATTTGGTTATAACGAGAAGCAATTGGTCGGCGATGACGGGTATAACCCGATGTCGGAGGCCGTCAAACACATATTGTCTAACAGTGATAAAGATCAGGTCACTGAACAACTCAAGTTGTTGCACTCAAAAATGTTTGTCCAGTGGGGAGCGAACCCTCTGCTATGGTTGGGTTCAATGGAGAAAATACTGAACGGCAGTGACTTGGCCAGACCTTCGTTTCTTCGCTTCGCCCTTGAAGCCCTTAAATCAGGCTGGCTTGATCCGGTGCCGAACTACTATGAGCATATTACAGGGGCCTTTCAACATCATCAGCTATTGCTGCATCTGGAACGCATCGATGAACTCAAGTTTGAAGCCGCTCATTGCCTGAAAAAGTGCTATTGGGAATTCTTGTCCAGGGAAAAAAATAGCCAGGCATGGCGGTTGGCTTATAAAAATTTCCGACAGAGAGAAGGTGATGTCTTGTTTGTCACTCACTGTCATGATGGGTTTTCGCGATCCCTTGAAAGTAAAATCGCCAGCTCATCGCTCCAGGCCGCCTGGACGGACGAACCTGAAGGCGTTCCGAATATAGAACGAATGCTGCTTCACCACCCCGCATTTCAGAGGCTAATTTCCGGCAAAGCGAGCCATCGTCCGGTAATTATTATGGGGCAACCTTCCTGGTGCGACACGATGATTAATGAAAAGGTCGAAGCCCTGTTTCAACTAAAAGTTGAGAGCAGGCCGAACTTGAAGCAGATATTGGAAAAAATCAATCAACGTGAGTCAGCGCGAAAACAAATCTGCGATGCTTTGAAAAAATCGGAAACTCAGAATTATCGTGCAAACTTTATCAAATCTGTCCCCCCTGAAGAGCGACTTCCTTTGCATAATGAAATAGACGAATGCAATCGGGCGATTCTGCAGGCCTTCAGTCATTACCTCTATGGAATGACGCACTCAAACGGCGGTTGCCTGACGTATTGTTGGGCCGACGCTTCCAACGAGGAGTTCATGCTTACAAATACATATGGCGCTCATGATCCATCCTCACCAGAAGAGCTGTATGCCATGATGTCTACCATTGATGACTCTCCCGGGTTTCAGGAAGCGGTTAAGGATGACTACCTGCGGGAGGCACTCAACGCCAGTGATGCCCTGGTACTCAGATCACATGAGCTAACAACCATTGCCGAAGAGTTTTTGAGCAGCGTGAATTTGAAGTCGATTTTTGATTCATTGGATACGTGACCACTGTTTGGTCATGTTGAATTTTTCGAGGTCGGTGACTTCCTTCAATAGTCACAGATATCCATTCAAATGGAACTTTCATCTTATCTGAAGGTCAATTGGTCAAACCATTTCAATACAGTCCTTCATTATACAGGTGAGAAATTGACTATGGATGGTCGGATTGATGGGGTAATAAACAAACGCACTCTTGCCAGTGAGCAGCCTCATAGTGGCATGACAGCCAAGAGACCAAAGCTGGAGCTATCGTCAAAAGTAGAAATCTGCTCTGATGTCACTCCCAAATTTAGTAGACCGTCACTTCTGATTACGTTGCCTGATAAAGCGAGAACCTTATCCTCAACGGATTCCTCACTCTCCGGGCCCTCTCATTCCTTCGACTTTTGTTTTGTCACCAGTGATGATGAAGTTCGACAGCTTTTATTGGCCCAAACTGGCGATAAACTTCGGGATGTCATCCTTATCTCCCATCCCGATGACCTCTCACAGGCTAATCTGGTGAGCCGGTTGAGCATTTCTGACGATGGTCGCCACACTCTGCATTCAGGCAAGCTATTTGAAGGGTCACAGCCACTGACTCTGGTGATGGATATCCGAAAGCTCACCAGCGAGGATCTACCAAAATTTAACGATCTACTGGACCCGGATAATCCCTGTCTATACGACAACGTCAGCCAGAAGAAACGACCTCTTGGAGAGCATGTTACCCTGCTTGTGATGGCAGACCCTACACAGTTGGCATCGGTTGGCCAGCGTGACGACACTCCCCGAGCCGCCGCCCCGGGTGCTGATTTCTGGCGACGAATTAATCGACCGGGAAATACCTGGCAGTTCGACGCACAGACCAACGATGACTCATCAATGGACATCAACGAGGTTCCTCCGTTATTGGCTGAATTCCCCAGTGCCGAAAGTGCTATGGATGACGGTGATACAGTTCTGATTGACTGTCATTTGCACACTAGCTGGCGACAGTTGCTGCTAGGCGGCCCCGGAGTTGATAAACAGGGGCGAATCCAGCATATCCCCGGCATGCTTGAAACATTGAGGGCTGGACAACGGGTGATTCTGAAAGGGGCCAACTGGCAGGATCTGGCCTTTGAGCAGTCGATTCGACAGATGCTGGCGCAAAAGTGTTTTGAGAGCAATGGCAAGATCTGTCAGTTACCAGACGATGTTGAGTTTTATCAGATGCCGATAGGGAATAACGAGCTACATTCACTGTTCCAAAGCCTGTCACACTCTGTTAGCGCAGCGAAAAACCCGATCATCATTAACCAAAGTAATATTTCCCAATGGCTGAACCCGATTGCCATTGCTCCTGAAGGCCATGCAGTTCCTAACAATCATCTGTTGGAACAAGTTCGGGCGGGTGGTGCAGTCACCGTAACGTCTCCTCTCACCGAGGCACTCTGGTTTCGTTTACTGGGTTCACTGCAGACGATTCGCAAGACGACCGGTATGGAGCCCCGGCTTCAGGTGGCTCATACAAGACGGCAGCCGAAAGCTCTCAGGCTGGCAGAAAACGATGAGCACTCGATGGCAGATAACGCCGCCTTTGAAACCATCACATATCGGCAACAGGCTCAGGCCAGTTATTGGGTCAATCATCAGAAGTCGCCTTTGGTGATTCAAGTCAATGAACAGACCAGTCTCAGCCAGCTGTTTGATAATATCTATATCAGCTCGGAACAAAAGGCACATTTTGGACGACGTCAAACTGAGTTGCAGAAGGCATTAACCTCTGGCAAGCATGTCCTATTGCGAGGCCTGGAAAGCAATCCAACCCTTCAACAACTTCTGGAACCCCTGGCTGTTGGACAACCTCTGTTGATTAATGGCCAGTTACAGGCCTACCCGAAAGCTCATGTCACCCTACTCTGGCCTGAGTCTGCGAAAAGCCCATCTTCGGTATTCAGTTCAATGGTTGCCAAGAGTAAACCGTGTCCTGAGGTCAATATTTGGGATATCAACGCGGTTAAGCATGATATCCCCCGGGCGGGGCTGCCAGAACAGGCACTTCACCAACTGTACGAGGCGTTTACCAGTGTATCTGGCCACCTTTGTAACCCTCTGCCTGAGATAAGCGAAGGGTTGTTGAACAACCTGATTCTGGCTGCCCGGCGAGCACAGCAGGTTGACCAGTCCTCACAACTCCTTCCTTGCCACTGGCGCAAGGCCATCAATAGCGTCATCACCCATGGCACCCGGCAAAATCCGTCAGTACGTGATTTTATGAAAGTGGCTTGCTGGCATTTACTGCCGGATGCTCATAAGACGTCGGATAAGAATCAAACCGCCTCGGTAGACCCGGATCGTTTAAATGCCATCATCAATAGTGCCCCAGTGTTGGATAGAGCGTTTGTGAAGCAGAACCTGTGGCCACTGGCCAGAGCCCTGGACCCGGCCGTCTTTAAGGGCAACGAATTTGAAGGATTACAACTGTCCTATGAATGTCCATTTCCATCATCCCGGGCTGAAGGAGAATCTCTGGATAGGCTCTGTGCCATGATCGTGGCCCATGCTCCTGAACAACAAAGACATGCAATGGCGTATCAGTTAGCAGTCGATCCGGCTGTAGCAGAGCTGCATCAACCCTCAGCCATCAGGCCATCAAGACAGATTAAACGTTTGGAGGATGCGCTGGCTTCTGGCTGGCAGTTGCCATTACCACCGGGGCAGACCCGATCCGATGCCATTCAATCTCTGGCCACCGATTGTTTTTACATCACCAGAACAGCGAATTCTGACGCCGCAGGCATCGAGCACACAGAAACTCGACTGTCTGAATCACTGAAATGGACGGGCTCCACCGACAAGCCCCTGTCAGCACTGGCTCATGATCTTTATCACAGCAAGATGAGCCAGAAGGATCGCGAAAGCCGTCGATTATCCCGACTCCATGACCGGCTTGCGGACTCTCCCGTTATAT
>NZ_JAHHPQ010000173.1:0-1080 GCF_024606245.1 Endozoicomonas sp. SESOKO2 | reverse complement strand
GTGAGGTTCTGGACAATGCAGAGTAGCTGGTTACCCACCAGTCTTTCTGGATCTCACCCCGGAACTCTGCCGCGACAAGATGAAGGCTTTCTTCAGATTCGCTCCGGTAGACTGGGAGTTGAAGCTCTTCAACGGGCTGGAAATTAATGGCAGGGTGCCTTTGCGCCAGATGTTTCAATTGTTGCTCAAGCGTCGCATAATCAAGTACCTCAGGGCCGTTCAGCAACCAGCCAATGGCCGTTCTGTGCAGATCAGTCAGGTCACCTTTTCGTCCAGAACCACTTTTGACGGGAGCCATGCCCATATAGCAACGATAGATTGAACGAGTCAGTGCTACGTAAAGTAGTCGAATGTCTTCAGCCAGTCTTTCTTTGTCGGCTTTGATCAGAGCCTGATCATCACCAGACAGGTCCAACGTGGTGTGCTGGCTGTCATGATAAACCGGTTCTTCCGCTTCTCTAAAACTGCAGATATAGGGCAAAAACACGACAGGGTATTCCAGGCCCTTGGATTTATGGATGGTGACAATCTGTACCCGGTTGCGTTCGCTCTCAAGGTGCAGTTGCTGCTCATCGGCATTGGTATCCGGTTTGCTGATGTGTTCAGACAGCCATCGCTGCAGAGCGTGGGGACTCTCCAGCTCAAGACTGGCTGCAGCCAGCAGTTCACCCACATGCAACAGGTTTGTCAGACGCCTCTCGCCATTATCTTTTGCTAACAGTTGCTCTGCCAGTTTACGCTTTTGCACCAGTACTCTGAGCATTGGCAGAACGCCCTGTTTCATCCAGATCTGATGGTAATCTGAAAACTCTTCAACGGCGCGTTCCCAGGCAAGCTCATCGTCGTTCAGTGCATCCAGAGTCTCAGCTGTCAGATCCAACAGTGGCGTGGCCAGAGCCGATCTCAAGGTTCTATCGTGGCCCGGGTTGAGGCAGGCGGTAAGAATTCTTAGCACATCAACCGCCTCGTTCGAAGCAAATACGGAATCACTGCTGCTCAGATAAACACTGGGAATTCCCTGTTTTGCCAGGGCTTCCCTGATCATCAGGCCCTGTCGGCCAGTTCTCACCAGTATGGCAA
>NZ_JAHHPQ010000172.1:0-1546 GCF_024606245.1 Endozoicomonas sp. SESOKO2 | reverse complement strand
ATGCCGTTACATTCTTTGTCGGCGGTTTCTGGGAAGTACTTTTTGCCATCGTTCGTGGTCACGAAGTTAACGAAGGTTTCTTTGTTACTTCTGTCCTGTTCGCTCTGATTGTGCCTCCCAGTATTCCGCTGTGGCAGGTCGCCCTCGGTATCTCCTTCGGTGTTGTTATCGGTAAGGAAGTATTCGGTGGTACTGGCAAGAACTTCCTTAACCCGGCTCTGACTGGCCGTGCGTTCCTGTTCTTCGCTTACCCTGCACAGATCTCCGGTGACCTGGTTTGGACTGCTGTAGACGGCTTCTCCGGTGCAACTGCCCTGAGTCTGGCACAGCAGGGTGGTATTGATCAGGTTGTCTCCAATGGTATCACCTGGTTCGACGCTTTCCTGGGTACTATCCAGGGCTCTGTCGGTGAAACCTCTACTCTGGCCATCTTCATCGGTGGTGCTGTGCTGCTGGCAACTCGTATCGCCTCCTGGAGAATTGTTGCCGGTACCATGCTGGGTATGATTGCAACAGCAACCCTGTTCAACATGATTGGTTCCGAGACCAACATGATGTTCACTACTCCATGGTATTGGCACATGGTTATGGGGGGCTTTGCTTTTGGTCTGATCTTTATGACAACCGATCCTGTATCCGCTTCCATGACCAATACCGGTCGCTGGTATTACGGAATGCTGATTGGTGTCATGGTCATCCTGATCCGTACCGTTAACCCCGCTTATCCAGAGGGTATGATGTTGGCCATTCTGTTCGCCAACCTGTTTGCGCCGCTGATTGACCACTTCGTGGTTGAAGCCAACATCAAGCGTAGGGAGGCTCGTGCCTGATGGGTAACGATAGTATCAAGAAGACGTTATTTGTAACGATTCTGCTCTCTCTGGTGTGCTCCATTGTGGTGTCTGCTGCTGCCGTTTTCCTGAAGCCGCAGCAGAACGAGAATGTTGAACTCGACGTTCAGCGCAATATCCTTAGCATTTCTGGTCTGACCAAAGATGCCAAGGCTTTGAGCAACAGTGAAGTGGCCGAACTGTATAAACAGGTTCAGCCGCGTCTGGTCGACTTGAAAACCGGCAAGTTCGTTGATAAAACCCCTGAGGGTCAAACCGCTGCCAACTATGACCAGCGTGTTGCCGCCAAGATTCCCGACGAGTCCCGTGCCCTGAGTGGTGCCGAGGATATTGCCAGCATCAAGCGTCAGGCTGACATTGCCAAGGTCTATATCATTGAGAAAAATGGCAAGCTGGAAACCATCATTCTGCCCGTACACGGCTACGGTCTGTGGTCTACCATGTATGGCTTTATGGCTCTGGATAGTGACCTGAACACCGTCAAGGGTTTCGGTTTCTACGACCAGAAAGAAACGCCGGGACTGGGTGGCGAAGTAGACAACCCGCTCTGGAAGGATAAATGGCCCGGAAAGAAGATCTACGACAGTAAAGGTGTTGTGGAAGCAGGCCTGGTGAAAGGCGGTGCTGATCCCAAGTCTCCTTACAAGGTCGACGGTCTTTCCGGCGCAACTCTGACCAGTAACGGTGTGACCAAC
>NZ_JAHHPQ010000171.1:0-5149 GCF_024606245.1 Endozoicomonas sp. SESOKO2 | reverse complement strand
TCTTTTCAGGATGATACCATCAGGGTTGAGTACACACCCGGTCAGCCCAGAGGCGTAGTGGCAGGACAGTCCGGCAACACGCCCCACCGCATCGATATTTCTCGCAAAGAAGGAACTGACAGCTCTCAATACTTTCCCGGGACGCTTTCAAGCCGCTTCATCCTTTACAAAAACAAGGGTAATAACGGTTATTCGGAAACAAGAATCCATGATGCGGATTCTCCATCAGACGACGGCGGGCAGCGACTCAGTGATGAGACGGTTTCAGCACTCAGGAAGAGGGTGACTGAGCTGGAAGACCTGTTACTCTGCCCCGTGGATGTTGAGTTTGCTATCGATCATCAGGGTCGCCTGTTCCTGCTGCAGGTGCGCCCTGTAACCAGACTCTCTGGCGGCATGGATTTTGCCATGTTTATACCCGAAGAGACTCTTGCCATTGGTGAGGGGATCAGTGAAGGCTATTGCACCGGATCCATCTGGTTGGCCAAAAATCGAGAAGCAGGCAGTATGCCAGAGGGTGCCATTGTCTTGGCTCACCACGTTGAAGAGTGGATGCTTGAGCCTGAGTTCCTGAGGTGGGCAGGAGGTTTTGTCCTGGCCGAAGCAGGATTTAATGATCATGCCGCGATCCTGATGAGACAGGAAGAAAAAACCCTGATGCTGGCCGGTGAACAGTTTGCGGCCTTGGCCACTCAGGATGGCCAACAGGCAACACTGGCCTGCGCCCGCTTCAACGGTAAGCCCGGTGCCTTTATTGTTGCCGGTGATCTTACCGGGAAACTGGTCAGGCACATAAGCCTGTCTTCTGCGGTTTCTGATGTTCCGTTAGCTAAAGCCCTCCCGTCACGGGATGATTTGTCTCCCCCTGAAGCCACATTCCATCACGTCGCCAGTGGTTTTCAATGGCTCACCGATCAAAATGCCCGTCTGTTGGCACTTTTTGGCCCCGGCGGTGGACTGGATTGTCTGGCAAACCCGATAAAACTGAGCATGTCATCACAACGATCAAAGCTACTGGCTGGGATCGAGGATAGCGTTAATCTTCTGATTTATGGGGCTCAGGCAATGTTGGAGGGTTACCTGGCCTTCTTGCGGCTGGCGAGCAGAAGGCGTTCACCCCAGGTCAAGCTATTTCGAAGAGAATTACCAGTACTGAACAACCGGCTAGAGATGCTGAAAGAAACCGTACGATCCGGGTTAGAAAGTATCATTCTGCCAATGCAGACCGCTGAAAAAGGGCTGATATTTCAGGGAGCGTTCTGTCAGTGGGTGACCGCCTGCCATCAGTTACAATCCTCTCTTCAGGCACTCCACTTCCGTGAGGCTGAGCAGGTCCGTAGTGTTCATGACTTGATTTTTGCCCTGCATAAGCGTTTTGTGGAGGCACTGGCACCGGTCACTCTGGCCTCGGGTCAGGGGCAGTTTTTTCAGGAAAAGAAGATCACCTACGTTGATTGCACGACCCCGGGTGCTAAGGGTGAAAAAGCATCACTATTGACGCCATCCGGCAAAGCATGCATGCAAGCATTAGAGCTCTCAGGGACTGTCGTCAGTATGGATGATGCCTTGATGGTTAACCTGGAATTGGGCAATCACGTTGGCCTCGTCGAATTACTTGAACAGGCAGAGGGGGGTAAAGAACGAACCTTACGACTAAAATTTTCTGACCAGTTTGATCAACCTTATGGCATTCATAAAGACGGCAAGTCAAAGCGTATGTGGTTTCTGGTGCAATTACTGAAAGCGATCGAACTGGATGAAAATGCGGATAGCATGAAGGTACGTTGCAACGCTGCAGCCGGTCAAATTATCGTCGAATGCTCCCGAATGAAATCAAGTCCACACATGCAGGATGCCTTTGAAAAACTGATGATTGTGTTAGAGACTATCTGTGATCTTGATATCTTCTTTGAGAACGCAGACATTTTTGAAGAATCTCATTGGGATTTTAACTTGCTTGAACAACGTCTTAATCCCGATGTTGTGACAGATGCTGATAGATTCACCTTTCAGCATTGTCTTTTCTCAATGTTTTATCTGAGGGATTACCGTATTAGTCCCGCATGCTGCCAGTTATTAAGTAGCCATCTTCAACAGTTTGTTTTTTACGCTGAGCGGTTAGGGGAGTGTCGGTCTTCAGTATATTTCAGGGAAAAACCGGAGGTTAGTCTGCGGGAAATGTTAATGAGTGAAGAGATGAATGAGAGCATTCGCAAGGAGCTCTTACATCATTTTTTATTGGCAGATCCCAATTACTCTATTCCACCGTTTGAGGATTTTTATCTCCATTTGAAAGGTCAATACTTCATTATCAAACCATCACGTGATTACACACTGACGTTTGATATTCCACCGGCTCAGTCGTTTTCGGATATTAAAGAAAAGGTCAGGAAAGCCTTGGTGAAGGACGGGCTGAATTATGTCAGTCAACAGGTTCGAAATGATAAAGAGCTTGTATTAGAAGCCATTGCAGCACATCCAATTGATCTGAAATATGTAGGTCAAGAACTCAAGGGTGATAAAGATGTCATCATAGCCGCAGTCACTCGGCGTAGCCGTTCTATGCAAGACGTCAGCCCGGAAATTCCGGATTATGATGAGGTTGTCACTGCCGTTATCGCGAAGCGCCCAAAAGCTCTGAAGTATGCTAGTGAAAGAATCCGAGGCGACAAAAACATTATTAAAAGTTTGATGAATCATAGTATTGTTTACTTAGGATACGCCAGTAAAACGTTGTTTAATGATCGCGAATATATGCTGGACTTGATTGAACATAATGCTCGTGCTTTCGAGTTTTCTTCTCCCCGCCTTAAAAATAATGAGGCTTTTGTCGATTCGGCAATCCTCAGAAATTACGCAGTTTGTCAATATTTAATGTAATCTGCGAATCAGGTCGGATTTATTCTGACAACGTCGATCAGTATAAACATTGTCGCATTTCCTGACTTCTACCGGTGATTTCATTTCTTCAGCTGTTTTTCGCGGATAATGGCCGACTCCATCGTTTAATGTTACTCAAAGTAAACCAGCATGTGAATGTTATATTCTGCTATAAAACCGGGCTGAAACAGTTTGGGTGTTTTCCCTGCTTTTTGTCATAAAAGGCCTGAATTTCAGCCAGATCTTTTTTCATGCTGCATCCGGGCTTGATGGTGGGGCCAAAGCCGGCTTTTTTCTTCCGGAAGTCCATATAGGCCAGAATGATTGGCACTTCTGCCCCTCTGGCAATGTGATAAAAACCGGTTCTCCAGCGATCACCTTTAGAGCGAGTGCCTTCAGGACAAATGATCAGACCCAGTTGTTTGTTGCCTTTAAAACAGCAGATACTCTGATCTACCAGACTGCCCCTTCGGTCCCGGTCAACCGGTATCCCTCCCAGCCAGCGCATCACAGAACCTAGAGGTCTCCGGAAAAGGCTGGATTTACCCAGCCAGTGTGCTTCTATCCCGTGGCTCAGGCCAACGGCCATACCGATAAAAAAGTCCCATTTACTGGTATGGGGGGCGGCCACCAGAATGTAGCGGGGTACTCGGGGCTGGTTACCTTCGACCTTCCAGCCGGAAATCAACAGGCACATTTTGGCCAGAGCCTTTAACAGATAACTGATGATCGGCGTATTAAACACCGTTAAGCGCATATTCAAGCCTTAATCTTTTGACCGTGAGCGCGCCCAAACCGATTGCCAGGCTGGTTGAGACGCTTCTTTTGACATCAGACCCCGAGAGGGCATATAAACGGAGTGCGATTTGACGATTTTATCAACTGATTGAAAATACGTAGATATTCGGGGTTGCGCTTTATCTTTTTGGGTGAATGGGCAGTGTAAGAAATGGGGCTGTATAAAAAAACAGTAAAAAATCATTGTTTCCTATTTCTCCTATCGTTAGTCTTAACAGGCTGGTGCAATAATTTCCGCTAAATTTTCCAATCACACTATGCCGGAACCGAATGAATCCGTTCAGAGAAAAATTCTCCATGTTGATGCAGATGCCTTCTACTGTTCTGTAGAGGAGAGGGATGATCCTGCTTTAACAGGCAAAGCCTTTGCTGTGGGGGGGAAGGCCGAGCGTCGGGGAGTGATAGCCACATGCAGTTATGAAGCTCGCAAGTCGGGCGTGCATTCTGCTATGGCCTCTTATCGAGCACTCAGACTCTGCCCTGAGTTGATTATTTTGCCCGCCCGGTTTGATGTCTATAAAGCCGCCTCAAGGCAAATGCATGCCATTTTTCATCGTTACACTGAGATGATTGAACCCCTGTCGCTGGATGAGGCCTATCTGGATGTTTCCCAATCCAGTCAATGTCGAGGCAGTGGCACACTTATGGCCCGGGAAATCATGCAGTCTGTCTGTGAAGAGGTGGGCATCAATGTTTCTGTTGGTGTGGCCCCTAACAAATTTCTGGCCAAGGTGGCATCGGACTGGAACAAGCCAAACGGTCTTTGTGTGATCACGCCCGATCAGGTCCGGGATTTTGTTTTTGAATTGCCCGTTGAGAAGATACACGGTGTGGGTAAGGTGACTGCTCAAAAGCTCCATAACAAAGGGATTATGACCTGTGGCATGTTGCGGCAATACTCTCCGGTTGAGTTATGTCGTTGGTTTGGCAGTTTTGGCGAACGCCTCTGGGAGCTGTCCAGAGGTGTGGATGATCGTGCGCTGGAGCTGGATAGAAGGCGGAAGTCGTTATCTGTTGAACATACTTTTGATGAAGATTTGCACGATGAGCAGTCAATACTGACTCAGGTTAAACCCCTGATCGAGGATCTGTCGCAACGTTTTCAGGCAATCAGGAATGAATATTCGGTCACCAAGCGGTTTGTAAAAGTAAAGTTCAATGATTTCACCCAGACGACACTTGAGGAAATGATAGAGTGGGATGATCAAACACCGGAAGCACACTTTCAGTCATTAGTGATTCGAGCCTGGCAGAGGGGAAATAAGCCTGTACGTCTACTCGGGGTGGGAGTAAGGCTGCTGGACTTGAGAACCTCCGGGCAGATGCAGCAGTTAGAGCTGTTTGAACGCAGGGGCAGAAGGATATAATATGACACCCCTTAACATGTCATTTCAGATAAGGTCCTATGGAGCTGAATCTAACAACTCCCGCTTTGCTGTTTCCGGCTATTTCTCTGTTATTTCTTTCCTAT
>NZ_JAHHPQ010000170.1:0-4008 GCF_024606245.1 Endozoicomonas sp. SESOKO2 | reverse complement strand
GTATGCAACATTGTGCCAACCGGTTTCTTTAAGGACTTCATTGGTTGCACGCTGAATGACTTCAATAGGGTTTTGTAGATGCTTTTCTGCATCAATATTCGTTGCCCCAGCCTGAATTTTTTCGATTTGCGATTCCAGCATTTTCAAAAATTTGGATGAGTACCAGTCTTCAAACTGTTTATAGCTGGATGCAGGGTCCAGGCAGTCACGATAGGCAAAGGTGTTGATTTGTTCATCGGTTTGCTCTCTTTTGGTTTTGTTTTTTCCTATCTTACTGGCGGTTAGTCTCTTCTCTTTCCAAAGGCGTCCTGTGCCGTAGTATCCAAAAACCGGCAGGTCCTGATTATGGTTTGAGCTTCTGATCAGTTCCTGAAGCTCTTTGCCGTCTCGTTTTAGCTGCTTTGTTCCAGGGTCGTCTTTGGTCTGAGAGCGTCTTGCTTCGCTGTCCCGAAGGCGCAACCATTTTGCTTCGCCCCTACCGTAGTTCCCCGTCACTTCTACAACACTGGGGAGGTTTCTATGCACCCCGGTTTCATCTGCCTTTGAGAGCATAACGTCATCAATTGTTATGGTATTCGCTGGGTCTGCATAAGCTGTTTTTGCCAGATCAAAGCAGCTGACATAAGGCCAAAGAGCAATGCGTATGG
Organism: Endozoicomonas sp. SESOKO2; assembly: GCF_024606245.1. NCBI lineage: Bacteria > Pseudomonadati > Pseudomonadota > Gammaproteobacteria > Oceanospirillales > Endozoicomonadaceae > Endozoicomonas > Endozoicomonas sp. SESOKO2. The sequence goes on along the minus strand of NZ_JAHHPQ010000170.1, from coordinate 3,361 downwards.
CATCCAGCAATGCTGTTTTACCCTGTCCGTTTTCTGCAACCAGCACTGTCACTTGTGGGTGCAGGTTTACCTCCAGCTCCGGGTAACAACGAAAATTGGTGAGTTTGATTCGTTCTAATTTCATACACTTTGCTCCGGCGACATAGACCGGGATAGTAACTTTTTCAGGTCATAGTTAAGGCTACTTACAGCAAAATCTGGCTCTTTGGTAAAGGGGTTGCGGATGTAATAAGGCCCTTCGTAATCATCGCCATCGACGATCACAACAGCGAGAATGAATTTATCAGCCTGATTCAGTGCATAAATGATCTCATTTCGACTGACTGTAATAAAACTCTGGCCTTTGGCCCGACCTTTTACTTCAATGTGCCGATCTTCTGGAATAGAGCCGTCTTCATTGGCTGGAGGTCTGCCAGTGATATCCCACCCGCACTTGTCAGCAGAAACATCCTTCACAGTGTGACCAAGTGCTTCTTCAGCCTTGGTGACTGCCCGCATGGCGACCTGTTCAATACGAGATCGGGCGAGTGCATCAGGACAGAAACTGGTTTCTCCTTTACGCATGGATAGCAAGCCTTGGGGAATAACCAGGGCACCACTGACGATATTAGGTGTATTGGACACAACATGTCGTTTAGCCTCCAGCTCTTGAATCCGTGACTCGAGCCTTGCTGAAATATCATCGTGGCGACGACGTGCATTTTCTGGTTGCATCCTTGGTTGTTTGCCAGCCTTCACGTCCGTTTTGAGCTTGATGTATCGATCTGCCCAGTAGTTGATCTCTTTGGTTAACCGCTCTTTCACAGCCGATAGTACTTTATCAGTCTGTCGGCTCTGCCTGTCTCTTATCTCGTCATAGTGATCAGGCACCAGTTTTTGAGAGGCATGATTCAACGCCAGACTCTCCAGGTTCTGTGTTATCCAGGGTGCATTCAGAATATCGGTAATTAGTTTGTGGTCGTAATCGTCTATAGGCTGCAAATCCAGATGAGGAGCCCAGCCTGCGTTTTCAGCCTTGCCATGTTGATCGATCTGTACAAATTGGAGCCGCCTTGAAACTACCTTGGGGTTATCGCCACTGCCTTCACGCACAGAGTGGTCGATCATAAACAGGATTTTAGGCTCGACAGATTCATCGGTAGGATCAACCAGCACTGTGCCTTGCTTGAGCTTGGACCTGTGTGCTGACAATACTAAATCAGTCGTCGAATGCATGAGTGGGTGTGCAGGATGAATCAGGTCTGCCATCGGCTTACGTTGCAGTCGAATGTCCTGCTTTTCGAAACAAATTCGTTCGTACTTGCGAAGCACAGGCGTTCTGGTCTCGCCGATTATACGATCCCGCTCACGAATAGCCCCCGGTACATAGCGCACTTCAAAGCGACCAGTTTCTCTGGGGCGGATTTCACCACCAAGACTCTTGAAGGCCTCGGTAAAGAAGGCTTTTATAAAATAAGGCTGGAGCTTGCGAGCTTCTGCTTTCTCCATTTCTTCTTTAACGGCATAGAGTTGATCCAGCCCCATCTGTTGCTCAACCAGCGCATTGCGCTTGATGATTTCCTTTAGCCGTTTTGTATCCAGTGCACCTTCGATGGCCTGGTCCAGTCTTGCACGGACTTCTGGTTGCTCACCATAGCGGATGGCTTCTACCAATAGGTCTTTCAAGGAAACGTTATCAAAAGCTTCACCGAGAATATCGAAGACTCTACCTCCAAGGGCTGCCTTTTCGATCTCCAGCTTGTCGAACAACTTCTGGAATACATCGCCTTCTCGGGTTTCGTTCGCCACGATATTCCATAGATGACAGACTTCGGTCTGACCTATGCGGTGGATGCGTCCAAATCTTTGCTCCAGACGATTCGGATTCCAGGGCAGGTCGTAATTTACCATCAGGTTGGCATTTTGCAGGTTTACCCCTTCGCCTGCTGCATCGGTAGCAATTAAAATAATCAGGTCTTTATTGTTACGGAATTCTTCCTGTACCTTGCGGCGAAGATCACGATTAACACCACCATGAATAACATCAACGGCATTAGTTCTTCCCAGTAGCCCGCGAATACGGTCTGTCAGGTAGTTCAGAGTGTCTTTGTGCTCAGTGAAGATGATCATCTTGCGGCGACTGCCCGATTTGTTATACATCTCGGGCTGGTCTTGCAGCAGCTTGGAAAGCTCCTCCCATTTCCGGTCATTGCCGGATTGCACGAGCAGCAGTGCGCTTTTTTCAAGGCTTTGCAGAATACAGATTTCAGCTTCCAGTTCTGGAATGGTTGCAGACGCTGTTGCCTGGTCAATGACCTCATCAACGAGCTCTTCATACTCTTGCGCGTTGAGATCTTCAGCGACTTCTTCCAGCTCCTCAGGTACTCGATATTTGCCAAGCGTTTCTGATATCTGGTAGGAGCTGACAGACTGACCTCGGGCGATCAGTTTCATCTCTTCGAGTTTGCTTTCCAGTCTCTTTTTACGACGCTTCAACGATTGGTAGATGGCCTCAGGACTGGATGCCAGACGACGTTGCAGTTGCGTCAGAGCAAAGCCAACAGTACCCTTACGCTTACCATCAAGAAGCGCTTCTGCCCGGTTCATCTCATTACGAACATAGTCCGTTACATCTGCATAGAGAGAGGCCTCTAAATCGGATAAATCATAATTCGCTGTGTAAGCCCTGCGCTCAGGGAACAGAGGCTTACCATCAAACTTGAGCAGCTCTTCCTTAACCATCCGGCGCATCATGTCGTTCACATCAACCTTGTGAACGCCTTCTCGGAACTTGCCATAAAAACGATCACCATCCAGCAGCGTCAGCCAGGTTTGGAAGTCTTCTTCCTTACCGTTGTGCGGGGTAGCCGTCATCAGCAAGAAGTGCCTTGTAATGGAGCCCAGCAATTCTCCCAGCTGGAAGCGTTTGGTCTTATTCACCTTGCCGCCAAAATAGCTCACCGACAATTTGTGCGCTTCATCCACGATGATCAGGTCCCAGTCAGTGTTTTTCAGCTTCTCTTGATAATCCTCATTACGGGAGAGCTGATCCACTCGGCAAATCAAGAGATCCGTTTCATCAAAGAAATTGCCTGAGGCGCATTGTTCCTGCTTCTCTTTGCTAAATATCTCGAACCGGGTACCAAACTTCTCCAGCATTTCATCCTGCCACTGCTCTGTAAGGGAGCCTGGAGCAACGATTAGAATTCGACGGGCATCGGCCCTCATCAGCAGTTCGCGTAACAGTAAGCCAGCCATAATTGTCTTGCCCGCACCAGGGTCATCAGCCAGAACGAAACGCAACGGTTGCCTGGGTAGCATAGCTTCGTAGACTGCCGAAATCTGGTGGGGTAGAGGTTCTACATTGGAGGTATGCACAGCC
>NZ_JAHHPQ010000169.1:0-1281 GCF_024606245.1 Endozoicomonas sp. SESOKO2 | reverse complement strand
GACAGCGCCACTATGTTGAGCCTGAATTGCTCGCACTGCTTTAACTTTATCTTCTGGTAATAACTCTGCCTGGTAGTCTATGTCCAGTTTTCCAGCAAGAGCGGCAGCTGCACGTCGGTTGTCGCCGGTCATTATGATACTGTCGACACCAATACTTTTTAGTTTTCTGATCGCTTCAACAGCGTCATCACGCAAAGTGTCGGCTAAGCCAATAAGCCCCAGAATGGTTGCTCCGTCTTGAACCACGACTACTGTGTCACCTTCTGATTCCATGGACTCGATGATGGATTTGTTTACACCAAGATCTTTGTCATCAATATAACGGGGAGCCACTACTTTTATGTCTCGCCCCGAGACAGTGCCCTGAACCCCACGGCCGGTTAAAACCTGAATATCAGTGGCTTCTGAAATCGTAAGATTCCTGCTTTTTCTTTCATCAATAATGGCAGTAGCCAAAGGATGGCTGGAGCCCATTTCTACAGAGCCTGCCAGAGAGAGTACTTTATCTTCCTGCTCGCTGATGCCAACCACCCGGGTAACCCGGGGTTTACCCTCAGTGAGGGTGCCGGTTTTATCAAAAGCCAGCATCCTTATATTTCTCAGTTGTTCCAGAGCTGCGCCACCTTTAATCAGCGCACCAGAGCGCGCAGCAGAAGTCAGTGCCGACGTGACTGCGACTGGAATGGATACGACCAGCGCACAGGGGCAGGCAATCAACAGCAGAGTCAGGGCTTTATAGGCCCAGTGTGTCCAGACTGCGCCGGTAAACAGAGGAGGGATGATCATCACCAGAGCTGCCAGCCCCATGACCACTGGGGTGTACCAGGCACTGAATGCATCAACCATTCTGGCTACCGGTGCACGGCGTTCTTCCGCTTCTTCTATCAGGTTAATGATGCGATCAATCGCATTCTCGCCGGGTTCTGATGCCACTGTTAATCTTACAGGCTGATCGACCACCATGGAGCCTGCCATAATCTTTTCACCGGCTTGTCTGTTCACGGGAATGGATTCGCCCGTTACTGTACTTTCATCAAAAGAGCCATGATCGCAGTGAAGAAAGCCATCCACAGGTAAACGATCGCCGGGTAAAACTTCAATAAGCTCTCCGGGAACCAGAAAGTCTGCAACGACTTCTATGCGTTCACCGTCTTGTAGTTTCCAGGCTGTGTCTGGTATCAGTTGCATCAGGCTTGTTATGCCGGCTTTGGCTTTTCTTCCGGCGAAACCTTCCAACAGTTCACCCAAGGAAAACAGTAGCAATACCAAACCCGCTTCAAC
>NZ_JAHHPQ010000168.1:0-1928 GCF_024606245.1 Endozoicomonas sp. SESOKO2 | reverse complement strand
CGAAACAATTTAAATCAAAAGAATGCAGAGATTGTTGAGGGCCTCCGTTACCATCGGCAGAGTCAGAATAAAGGAAGCTATCGAAAGAGCCTGTAGAGCGGGCGGTGGATTCCTGAGCATGCTGCCCCGATGACTCTGATGGCGGGCATTGTTGCTGGTTATTTCCAGAGCCGGGCATCGTAATGATGGCCGCCAGCGGGTGATCGTGACACGGCTCTTTTTGTGCTATCGAGCTAAACGACGGTGAGCACATACCCCAATAGCTCTTTAAAAGCCAACCGACAGCAAAAACCACCTCTAAAGGTAACCATGAATAAGAGGTGAAGCTGAGTGGGGTATTTTTGCTGGTAAGGATCAGTTGGTAACTCACCAGCAGATGATTGGCGTAAAGCCATGGCCACGAAATTGATTCAATGATAGTCGTTTGTAGCTCGCCACCGTCTAGTCTGCCTTGTTTCTCATCAGGCGGTAAATCTGATCCTGCATGGCCTTTTGCATAGGCAATGTCTGGCAAGGTGCCCGATAGTGTGTGTTGGTCAGGTTTTATGGAAAAGTTCTGATTTGGAAAATCTGCTTTCTGTTCAAGCTCAACACCAAAACGTCTTGTCAACGGTTGAGCCTGACAGACGACGGACAATGTCATTAGTAAGAGTGATGCTATAAAGAGTGAGTGCTTAATCATTCTACCCTTGCATTCTGGTGTACAGAGAGGAAGGATAGATCAAGAAAATAACTCAAGTTACGTAGCTCTGCAGGAGACAATTTCGTAACGAATCTTGATATAAAAGGGAGAGTGGTTACTTGCCAGCAGGTATAGCTGCAAGCTTATTAACTCAAGCTGAATGATTCCCGTCTTTGAGGATGTCGCAAAAGTAGCGAGCAAAGCTGAGACAAGGCAAGAGCTCCATGCCACTCCGGGCGAAGAAGCGCTTGAGACGTTTACGCCTGGTCACGGAAGCGTGCCCCACAGTTCGGGCAACATGGGACAGATTGACTGATCCCATCTGGATGAGGCCAAAAATAACCAGCACAATAAGGTCAATACGGGATTGAGCCAGCCAGAAGAGGTTTTAAAAGGCTTTGCCAGTGAATGGGTGTGTTGCACGAAAGGTGACTGCTGGTGGTAATGGGCTTGCAGAATACCTGCTATCCGCCACCTATTCACCCTTTCATATCAAGCTTTGTCTCGAAATTGTCCCCTACAGAGCTGCGTAACTTGCGTTATTTTCTTGATCTATCCTTCCTCTCTGTTCACCAGAAAGCAAGGATAGAATGATTAAACACTTACTCTTTACAGCACCATTGTTACTCATGACATTGTCCGTCGTTTGTCAGGCTCAACCGCTGGCAAGACGTTTTGTTGTCGAGCTTGAACAGAAAGCAGGTTCTCAAAACCAGAACTTTTCTATAACACCTGACCAGCATCCACTGCCGGGCAAACTGTCAGACATTACCCACACAAAAGGCTACGCAGGATCAGATTTACACCCTGATGAGAAACAAGGCAGATTAATCGGTTGCGAGCTAAAAACGACCCTCATTGAATCAATTTCGTGGCCATGGCTTCACGCCAATTATCTGCTGATGGGTTACGAGCTTATCCTGACCAGCAAAAATACCCCACTCAGCTCCACCTTATACTCATGGCTACCTGTAGAAGTGGTTGTCGCTGTCGGTTGGCTTTTAGAGAGTTATTGGAATATTAACTCACCGTCGTTTAACCCGATAGCACAAAAAGAGCTGTGTCAGGATCACCCGCTGGCGGCCATCATTACAATGCCCGGCTCTGGAAATAAGCAGCAACAACGCCCTCCATCAGAGTCATCGGGGCAGCACGCTCAGAAAGCCACTGCCCGCCCGGCAGGCTCTTTCGATAGCTTCCTTTATTCTGACTCTGCTGATGGTAACGGAGGCCCTCAACAATCTCT
>NZ_JAHHPQ010000167.1:0-1125 GCF_024606245.1 Endozoicomonas sp. SESOKO2 | reverse complement strand
TGAGAATCACCCGGTGTTTTGAGCTGACCTTGACAGGGTGGCCATTCACATAGATATAGGGTTTCGGTTCCCATAAGCCGTTTAATGACGCCAGCAATCCGGTTTTGGCGAGATTGGCTTCATCCAGCACCAGGGTAACGTACTCGCCGTCTATGTCGGACGGGGTACTAGCCCATTCCATCAGGGCCCGGTTTTGCTGTTTCATAGAGCGGTCGCCACTGGTGTGCTCTTGCCACTGCCAGCGTTTCATGAGGGTTTGTTCGCTGTCAGAAGGTCCAAGGGATATCACCACAGCCTGTCCTGAGGCCTTCGCCATTCTGGCAGAAAAGTAACTTTTTCCAGTGCCGGTTTCCCCCTGCAGGAATAGAACGGGAGAGTCCGCCAACCGGTCATGGAGTCGGGACAATCGACGGTTTTCACGATCCTTCTGACTCATCTCGCCGTAATAAAGATCATGGGCCAATGCTGACAGTGGCTTATCAGCGGAACCCTGCCATTCCAGTGATTGAGACAGTCGGTTTTCTATGCGTTCAATGCATTCTGCGTCGGAATTCCCTGTTTTGGCCATGTGAAAACAATCGGTGGCCAGAGATTGAATGGCATCGGATCGGGTCTGCCCTGATGACAGAGGTAAATGCCAGCCAGAAGCCAGTGCATCTTGTATACGTTTGATCTGTCTTGATGGTCTGATGGCTAACGTTTGATATTGTTCTGCTGCCGCTGGATCAACTGCCAACTGATGCGCTATTGCCTGTCGTTGTCGTTCCGGCGAGTGGGCAACGATCGCGGCACAGAGCTCATCCAGAGATTTTTCAGTCGACAAAAATGGAAAGGGTTTTTCATAGGACAGTTTTAATACTCTGAATTGAGTCTCGTTAAAGGCTGCCGGGTCAAAGGCTCTGGCCAGTGGCCATGGGTTCTGCTGCACAAACGCTCTGTCCAACTGCGGGGTACTATTAATGATGTCATTTAACCGATCCGGGTCCACTGAGGCAGTTTGCTCCTCATCCGGCTTTTTATCAGCATCCGGCAGTAACTGCCAACAGGCTACTTTCATAAAATCACGCACTGACGGATTCTGCCGGGTGCCATGGGTGATGACGCTATTGATGGCCTTACGCCAGT
>NZ_JAHHPQ010000166.1:0-7010 GCF_024606245.1 Endozoicomonas sp. SESOKO2 | reverse complement strand
GAAGGCTCCGGGCTCACCTTTAAAGCGGGCACAGGCCAGTGTCGCCTGTTGACCAGGGACAGCGTAAACAGACTGATTCATGGGGCTGAAGCCCTGTTGAAGGGTTACCAGGCATTCTTACGGCTGGCTGGAAAAGTCTGTTCAACGCAGGTTAAGTTATTGCAAGATGAATTTCCGCTCCTGAACAATCGGTTCGTGACGCTGAAAAAGACCATCCGATCAGTGTTAGAGAGTATCATTCTTCCTGTGCAGGCCTTTGAAAAAAGGCAGGTATCGTTTCGTCAGTGGTTGGCTGCCTGTCAAAAGCTACAATCCCGTCTTCAAGTACTCAACCATGATGGAGCTGACCGGGTTCAAAGTGTCCATGAGCTGATTTTTGCCCTGCATCAGCGCTTCGTAAGGGCACTGGCATCGGTCACTCTGACTTCGCGTCAGGGCAGGATATCTACCGATGGCAACGTCACCTATGTTCAGTGCTCGGCCCCTGGTGAAACGGCACCGCTGTTGAGTGAGTCCTGCAAAACATTCCTCAAAGAATTTGTGCGCAGAGCGACGGTCGCCAGTATGAAGGGTGCCCTGATTGTTAACATGAAGTTTGGAGAACATTTGGGCTTGATTGAGCTGCTTGAACAAGCAGAGGGGGGAAAAGGACGAACTTTGCGGCTAACATTTTCTGACACATTTTGTAGCCCTGATGGTAGTGATGACTCCGGCAAGTTGAAACGCATGTGGTTTCTGGTGCAGTTACTAAAAGCCATCGATCTGGATAAACATGCTGATTGCATGAAGCTGAGCTGCAATGCCGTTGCAGGAGAAATTATCGTCGAATGCCCCCGGATGACATCACCTGAAACCATGCAGGAAGCTTTTGAAAAATTGATAACAGCGTTAAAGTCTGTTCGGAATCTGGATCTTTTTTTAGAGGAAACACGCATTTTTGAAGAAGTTCAGTGGAACTTTAACCTGCTTGCACAACGCCTTGATAGTGATGTTGTGACAGAAGCTGATAGATTCGCCTTCCAAAATTGTCTTTTCTTAATGGTTTGTAGTATCCAATATGACATTCTTCCCAGTTGCTATCGGTTATTAAACCACCACCAACTGCAATTTATTGATCATTGTCGACGCTTAACTAATTTGGAGAATTCTTTAGAGAAAGTGCTAATAAGTGATGATATCGCTGAGGACACCCGCAGGGAACTCTTTCATCATTTGTTATTATTAGATCCCAGGTGGACTATCCCATTGGTTGAGGATGTGTATCCTCATTTGAGGGGTAAAAGCTTTATTATCGATCCATCAGAAGATTACGAACTGAAGTTTGTTATTTCACCTGATCAGCCGTTCAGCGAACATAAAGAAAAAGTCAAGAAAGCCTTTCTGGAGAATGGGCTTCTATATGCCAGTCAAAGGCTGCATGATGAATTCTCTGCTTTTAAACAAGGCCGGTAATTTTGTGAATAAGGTCTGATCTATTCTGACAATCTTGAATTAACAGGTTACTGTCGTTTTTCCTTGTGCCTGCTTCAGACTGAAGGCTGATATTTATAAAAAATCATGGCCGAATAAGAGAAGCTTATTGATGTGCCAGCCATTGAATCACGGATGGATATTATAAAAGGGATATCACAATGTTTAATACTAATTCTGATAAATCGAATGATCGAATCCTGACAACTTATGCAAGTCAGAATATCTGGGCTGGCAGCCCATCCAAAGGGGCTGATAGTTCACCCAAAAGGTATCTCGATGATTCTGATCCCAGTGGCGTTTCGACCTGCGAAACGCCTTTAGCCAAGCGTCTCTGCAGTTTATCTGTTTCAGATCAGACACCCCCCAACCGGGAAGAACTGGGGGGTAAGGGGCTGTTTTTGTGGCGCATGAAAAAAGCAGATCTGTCTGTTCCGCCATTTAAATGTGTGACATCCCGGGTCATGAATGCACTTGAACAGCACCCTCTTGATACCCATTGTTTAGCCCGCTACCTTCCCATGATTGACTGTGAACTTGAGGCAGAGACAGAGATCAGCCTGACGAGGATCAGGGCACGTCTCAATGCCTTGCCACCTTCAGAGCAGACCAAAAGGAATAGCTGGCTGGCGGGTCTGGCGAAATTTATTGCCAGTGATGATTATTACGAGCAGGTTAAAGATTCTGAAGCGGCCCGACAAATCGGTGATCTGCGCAGTCAGCTGGACAGACTTGCCACATCACGGTCTGTGATTGTTCGCAGTTCCGGCATCAATGAAGATAACTACGGTGATGCCCAGGCGGGTAAATACCTCTCTTTAGTTCAGGGAGAAGAGGATATTTTGCGAACCTGTCTTAAAGTCATGGCTTCAGCTTACCAGCCTGAAGTATGCTCTGAAGGTATACCGCAACCCATGGCGCTGGTCATCCAGCAGTGTATTGATTGCAAATACGGCGGGGTCGTCATGAGCTTTCAGGCCTTTCAGGATGATACTGTCAGGGTTGAGTACACACAGGGCCAGCCCAGAGGCATTGTGGCAGGGCAGTCCGGTAACACGCCACACCGCATTGATATTTATCGCAAGGATCGCAAAGAAGAGGCTGTCAGCTCTCAATACTTTCCCGGAACGCTCTCAAGTCACTTCATCCTGCACAAGAACAATGACGGCTATTCGGAAACAAGAATTGATCATGCTGATGCTCAATCAAACGACGCTGGACAGCAACTCAGTGATGCCATGGTTGCAAAGCTCAGGGAGGTGGTGACAGAGCTGGAAGACCTTCTGCTCTGCCCCGTTGATGTGGAGTTTGCCATTGATCATCAGGATCGCCTGTTCCTGTTGCAGGTGCGCCCTGTTACCCGGCTTTCTGGCGGTATGGATTTTGCCATGCCTATACCCGAACCCGAAGAAATTCTGGCCATTGGCGAGGGTATCAGCGAAGGCTACTGCACCGGACCCCTCTGGCTGGCCAGGGAACGAGACGCAGACTCTATGTCAGAGGGAGCCATTGTCGTGGCACACCACGCTGAAGATTGGATGCTTGAGCCAGAGTTTATCAAGCGGGCAGGGGGTTTTGTCCTTGCCGAAGCAGGATTCAATGATCATGTAGCGATCTTCCTGAAACAAGAAAAAATAACCTTAATGCGTGCTGGTGAAGAGTTTGTGGCATTGGCCGCCCGGGATGGCCAACAGGCGACACTGGCCTGCGCCCGCTTTAAAGATGAGCCAGGAGCCTTCATTGTTGCCGGTGACATTACCGAAAAACTGGCCAGTCTCAGAAGCCTGTCCTCTGCTGTTTCTGATTTACCTTTAACGACAGCCGTCCCGTCACGGGATGATTTGTCCCCATCTGAAGGCACATTCAGCCAGGTCGCCAGGGGGTTTCAGTGGCTCACGGACCAAAATGCCCGGCTGCTGGCATTTTTTGCCCCCGGTGGTGGACTGGATTGTCTGGCAAACCCGATAAAACTGAGCATGTCGCCGCAACGTTCAGAGCTACTGGCGGTGACCCGGGACAATGTAAACCGGCTGGTTCATGGGGCGGAAGCGCTGCTGGATGGGTACAATTCATTCCTGCAGCTGGCGGGTATCAGCGATTTATCCAAGGTGGAGCCATGGCTGGATGAATTACCGCAACTGACCAACCGCTTCAAGGCGCTGAAAGAGACCATTCAGTCAGAGCTGAAAAGTGTCATTCAGCCCGTGCAAGCCCCTGAAGAAGGACAGCTATCATTTCGTCAGTGGGTATTGGCCTGCCGTCAGTTACAATCTTCTCTTCAGGCACTCAACCCCGGGAAGGCTGAGCAGGTTCTGAGTGTCCATGAACTGATTTTTGCCCTGCATCAGCGATTCGTAAAGGCACTGGCACCGGTCGCTCTGGCCTCGGGTCAGGGCAAGATATCCAGGATATGGCCCGTCACTTATGCAGATTGCAGGACTCCGGGAGGCCCGGTTAAAAAGGTACCGCTATTTAGTCGCTCCTGCAAGGCATCCCTTGTTAGGTCAGAGTGTCCGGCGACTGTCATCATTATGGATGATGCTTTGATTGTTAACCTTGAATTAGGACATCACGTGGGCCTTATTGAGCTGCTTGAACACGCAGAGGGGGGGAAAGGACGTACCCTGCGGCTGAAATTTTCTGACCGATTTAAAAGGGCTGATGGCAGTGATGGCCCCGGCAAGTTGAAACGTATGTGGTTTCTGACGCAGTTACTGAAAGCGATCAATCTGGATGAACACGCTGATAGTATGAAGTTCAGTTGTAATGCCGTAGCGGGTGAAATAATTGTCGAATGCTCCAATATGAAATCACGTGAAATCATGCCGGAAGCCTTTATAAAACTGATAACGGCGTTATCTGTCATTAAGAACCTGGATGAGGTCTTAAAGTCAACAGCCATTTTTGAAGGAGTGCAGTGGAGCTTTAACAGCCTTGTACACCACCTTGATAGCGATGTTACGACAGAAGCCTATAGATTCGCCTTTGAACACTGCCTTTTCTTGATTGTTCATTATGCTCAATATTACATTAATCGAGATTGTTTCCGGTTATTAATACAGTTATTAAACAATCATCAAAAAGAGTTTATTCATCATAGTCGAAGGTTCTTTGAATCAATTCACACCCCTCTGGAAGTGTTAATGAGTGATGAGATCGCTGAAGACACCCGCAAGGAACTCTTACAGCATTTTTTATTATTAGAGCCTGATAAGGCTACGCCATTGTTCGAAGATGTGTATGACCTGGGAGATCAGTACTTTGTTGTCAATCCATCCTGCAGTTGTAGCGTGGATTTTGAGGTTCCACCCGCTCATTCGCTAAGGGTTAACAGAGAAAACATCAAGAATGTTTTGCGCAGGCAGGGACTGAAATATGCCAGCCAACGGGTTCGAAATGATAAAGACCTTGTACTAGCAACCATTGCCGTATATCCATACAACCTGAAGTATGTGAGTGAAAGACTGAAGCGTGATAAACAAGTTGTCTTATCCTGTTTTAAAGCTCTCAATCTTTGGAAGACTGAGGAGGTCCGCCGTGTCAATGACCTGATTTTTGAATTGCATGGGTTCTTAATAAAGGCCCGGGTACCGGTTACCCGGGCCTCGGCTCTGAGCGTGCTATCCAGAGACAATAGCTTCATCTATGTTGATTGCACGACTCCGGGTGGCTCGAGTAAAAAGTTAACGATATTGAGTCCGTCCTGCAGAGCATCCCTAAGAGAATCAAGACCTCTTACCGGGACTGTGATCAGTATGGATCATACCTTGATTGTTAACTTTGAGTTATCCGGTTTTGCGGGCTTTATCGAGCTACTTGAAAATGAGGAGGAGGGAGAAGGAGGTACCTTGCGGCTGAAATTCTCTGAAAACTTTTACCGCACTGATGGCAGTGATGCACCCGGCAAGTTAAAACGTATGTGGTTTCTGGTGCAGTTACTGAAAGCGATGGAACTGGATAAAAATGCTGATAGCATGAAGTCTGGTTGCAACGCCGCAGCGGCTGAAGTGATCGTCAAATGTCCGCGAATGACATCACGTCAAGCCATGGAGGGTGCCTTTGTAAAACTCATAACGGCATTGCAGACAGTTAATTGGCTGGATTGGGACTTCTTAAGCTCAAGCGGTATTTTTGAAGGAGATCAGTGGAACTTGAATTTACTTGCCCAACGCCTTGATAGCGATGTTGCGGCAGAAGCCAATAGATTCGCCTTTCAACATTGCCTTTTGTTAATGGCTGATACTTACCGATATGGTATTGATCGCGGTTGCTACCAATTATTAAACAATCATCTAAAACAGTTTATTGATCATTGTCATCGGTTGGTTAAATCGAAGGACAATCTTCGGGAAATGTTCATGAGTGATGAGCTTCCTGAGGACATCCGCAGGGAACTACTGCATCATTTTTTATTGTTACATCCCGGTAAGGCTAATCGATGGGTTGATCTTGTGTATCCCCATTTGAAAGATCATTACTTTGTTATCAAGCCATCCTCCGGTTACAACCTGAACTTTGATTTTTTACCGGTTCAGTCGCTTGGGGATCATAAAGAAAAGCTCAGGAATGTCCTGCTCAAGGATGGACTGAAATATGCCAGCCAACGAATTTGCAACGATAAAGACCTTGTATTGGCAACGGTTGCACTACATCCATACAGTCTGGAATATGTGAGTGAGGAGCTGAAGGGTATTGCAGAGGTCGTCATGCTTGCAATCGCCAGAGATGGTTATCATCTGCAATATGCCAGCCCGACACTTCGGGATGATGAGAAGGTTGTCATAGCCGCTGTTGCAAGTTCTTTAGGAGCTCTGCAATATGCCAGTGAAAGAATCCGAAGTGATAGAAATATTATTAAAACCTTAATAACTGTCAATATTAATTGCTTGATGTATGTCGATAAAACGGTATTGCAGGATCATGATTACATGCTGGATTTAATTGAAAAGGATGCTCATGCTTTTACTTTTGTCGCTATCGGGCTCAAACACGATGAGGCCTTTATTGAGGCAGCAAAAAAAAGAAACTCTGAAGTTAGTCAATACCTCACGTAATCTCCGAATATAGTTTTAGCTATTCTGGCAGCGTTAAACAGTGCAAACCGTGTGACAGCTTATTGTTGTTTCGTGGTTCAGGCTACGAGTGAACTTTATAAAAACATTATTGTCGAAAGAAGGGAATTTATTAAGTATCTGACCAACAAATCATGGATAAATATTAACATGAGAGGGATATCTTGATGTTACCCGCTAATAATTTTGACAAATCAGATTCTTACAGGCTGACAGACAGTCCCAATCAGAATAAAGGGGCTGGTAGTCCATCCAACTGGGCTAACAGTTCACCCAAGAGGTATTTCGGTAATCCTGATAGCAGTGGCTTTCACGAGCCAACGTCACTAGCCAAGCGAATATGCCTTCCACCTGTTTCAGATCAGGCTGCTGACAATTATCCGGTTCAACGCGCACAACTTGGTGGCAAGGGAATGTTTTTGCAGCGCATGAAGAAAGCCGGTCTGCCTGTTCCACCCTTCGAATGTG
>NZ_JAHHPQ010000165.1:0-1086 GCF_024606245.1 Endozoicomonas sp. SESOKO2 | reverse complement strand
TTCCAGTACCGTCCTGAGATTAATCTGCAAAGATACGGCATCGATAATGTCAGCTGGCTGCTGGACAATGATTTTATTCCCACAACACTCAGAGAGGCTTATGAAACTCTGACCCGGGACATTCTCGATCGTCTTGCCCGAATCGAAGCTCAATACCACCCAAAAATGATTCGGGTGCACGGTGATGCTCACGTCGGCAACATTCTCTGGCGAGATGATAACCCTCACTTTGTCGACTTCGACGACACCTGCATGGCTCCCGCTATTCAGGATTTATGGATGTTTCTGAGCGGCGACCGGGCCAGCCAGACCACCCAACTGGCAGAACTGCTGGAAGGTTATGAGGAATTTCATGAGTTTGATCCCATAGAGCTCAATCTGGTGGAATATTTCCGAACCCTGAGGCTGATCAACTACTCCGGCTGGCTGGCTAAACGCTGGACGGACCCGGCCTTCCCCATGGCATTTACCTGGTTCAATACCGAGCGTTACTGGTCAGAACATATTCTGGAGCTTAGGGAGCAGATGGCCAATCTGGATGAACCAGTGCTATCGGTTTATGGGAATAGGTGAGCTTAACTCAAGACTCTTGGGAGGCTGAACTACTCATGTCTATACTGCCGACACACTCTAAACTATGAGGCTTGCAAGTGCGTTCAGTAATATCAACCATGATCGTCAGCTTAATTCTAATAACCTGCCCTGTATCTGCTTCAGAAACAGATGAGGAAATATTGAAGAGTAAGCTCTCAGTTGCACTGGCAGTTTATAACTTGGCTCCTCAGCTTGCTGAAACTTTTATTTCTGAAATTATGAGCTTTTTCAAAGTTGCCCCGGATATATTCACTCAATTTCTTGTGGATGATTACAGTCTGGTTATTGGTTATGGCTTAAACAGTCAAGGAGAAGTGACTGTCAATTCAGTAGGTACTGGTACAGGTAGTAAGTCGGGGCTGATTCTTGTTGCTTCAGAATAGGCATTGCGCCTGGTTTCGCCTTGCCGCCGCAGGCGGCGACGAGGGTAAAAGCTGCTAGGAGGCTGACCGAGAATAGCGCCCGTAGCGAGGACGGCAGAAAATTGAGGAT
>NZ_JAHHPQ010000164.1:0-1423 GCF_024606245.1 Endozoicomonas sp. SESOKO2 | reverse complement strand
GACATTAAGCTCAAAAAAGCTTCATTTCCAGCGGCAGAACTCACCTTGAACAGCCAAAATAAAGCTTCGCGAAAAGTATCAAGGCTGAACAAGATGAGTACTGCAAATAGTAGACTAGTTGAAAAAAACTGCTGACGTGTTTCGACCGGTCTGAACTCCTCAGCATGGCGGAACAGCTTGGTTTTACTATACGACAGCGAGATATCCGCCCCTTGGACTTTATCCTTTCACTGATTGATGCCCTCGCTGGTGATGGAAACTGCGATACTCAAGCCGATCTCCACCGTAAATTTAATGAGTTGACGGGTCTGAATGTCTCCTATCGTTCCTGGGCAAATCAAGCTAAAAAAGACGCGATGCCTGCTCTTGTCCTCTGGCTATGGGTGCAATGTCTGGAAGTCTTTTCCCGCAAAGTCATGGCGTTTGATGAGGACAGTCCATTTTCAGAGTTTGAGCACATTCTGATTCATGACGGCTCATCGCAAGCTGTCTACGATGCCCTGAAGGAAGCATTTCCCGGCAGGTTCTCAACGGTCAGTCCTGCTGCTGTCGAACTGCATACGACAATGGATCTTCTTACCCACAATCTGGTGCGCGTGCAGCTCACTGAAGATACCCGTTCAGAAAGAGACTGTCTGCCACCACTGCCAACCTCCATGGCCAATATCCTGATGCTGATTGATGCCGGTTATTTTGAGTTGGAATCCTTTGCTGCCATTGATGACCGGGAGGGTTCTTTTATCTGCAAGGCGCCTCAGAGTATCAACCCGACAATACTCAGCGCAGTACGGGAGGATGGCAAAAATCTCAATCGCTACAAAGGGAAAAAACTTAAGGAAGTGTTGTCTGGCTTCCCTAAAGATCAATGCCTCGACCTTGATGTAGAATGGCCAGGATTCAAAGCCTGGCCATATCGTTTTGTTGTCCGCTGGAATGACAGGAAACTGAAATGGGTATTCGTTGTAAGCAACCTTAACCGGGTTGAGTTCACCCTGAGTGAAGTACTTCAGGCCTATCGTCTACGATGGCAAATAGAGCTTATCTTCAAAGAGATTAAGTCCTATTCAGGGTGGCATCGTTTTAACACTAAATCAGCGACACTGGTGTTTAGCCTGATTCTGATGTCCTTCGTGGTTGCGACGTTGAAAAGGTATCTTGCCCATGCTGCGCAGGCGAACCTCTATAAAAGTGGAGCCATTGAAGAAATCTCGACGCATAAGGCGATGAAAAGTGGAACCCGGCTGTTTGGTAATGTCATTTTATCCCTTATGAATGCAGGAAAGTCCCTACTCTCACATACAAGGAAGCTGCTCAACTTCTGGGCAGATAATGCGAAACGTGAACACCCTGCACGAGATGGTTGTTCAGGGCGTACAAGATTAGGTCTTTGTGCTGTGGGTGGGGCTTAATGTCTACCCTAAGA
>NZ_JAHHPQ010000163.1:0-21423 GCF_024606245.1 Endozoicomonas sp. SESOKO2 | reverse complement strand
CTCACTTGAGATATATCCCAACTTTTCAACCTATCGAAAAGTCATTAATTATCAAAAGCCTACAAGCCATTTTACCCACTGCCCCGAATAGGCCGCAAGTGAGTTATTTGCATTTTTGGCATTTTCTTCAATAATACTGTACAAAATAACAGTTGTTGAGTTTACCATGCCATCTCCTTTTATGACTGAAGTACGCAACACCCTCAGAGTGAAGCGCTATAGCTATAAAACTGAACAGTCGTATTGTTATTGGATCAAGTACTTCATCCGTTATCAAAACATGAAGCACCCACAGGATTTAGGGCCTGATCATGTCAGACAGTTTTTGACTTATCTTGCCGTTCAGCGTCGGGTTGCGACTTCAACGCAAAACCAGGCATTGAATGCTCTGAACTTTTTATACAAACAAGTTTTAGGTAGACCTTTGGGGGATGTCAGCAATCTGGTCAAAGCCAAAAAGGCCACAAAGATTCCTGTGGTGTTTGAACGGCATGAAGTGAATGCAATTTTCACAGTGATCAGCCCTACACACAAATTACCGGTTCAACTGATGTATGGTTCCGGGTTGCGGCTAATGGAGTGCCTTCGTCTGCGTATTAAGGATATTGATTTCAACCGTATGGCCATTATTGTTCGCAGTGGTAAAGGCAATAAGGATCGGGTAACCATCTTGCCAGACCTGCTTATTCCTGAGCTAAAAGCTCGCATAAGCGAGGTTCGCCTTCTCCATACCATGGATAAAGAGGCCGGTTTTGGTGAAGTATGGATGCCGGATTCTCTGGCAACAAAATACCCATCTGAGGCAAAAAGCCTGCATTGGCAGTATCTGTTTTGTTCTCACAAGCGTTCAATCGATCCAAGAGATGGCCGCGAGCGACGCCATCATATTGATGACAGTACTTTGCAAAGAGCGGTAAAACGAGCCATTGAGTTATCCGGTATAGAAAAGAAAGGTAGCTGCCATACTTTCCGACATTCTTTTGCCACCCATTTACTTGATGATGGCTACGATATACGAACGGTTCAGGAGCTTCTTGGACACAGAGACCTGAAGACAACCCAGATCTACACTCATGTTCTAAACCGTGGTGGTCATGCAGTAAAGAGTCCTTTGTGCAAAATATGAGTGGCACGCTACCGCCCGAGGTGTTTCCCGAAACGGCTGAAGAGCACCTACTCACTGGCTCAACAGTTTCCTGCCTGTCTGGCTGAATAGATTCTATTGAGCGACATTGTGCCACTATTACTTATTGAAGGATAGGTAGTAGTGCTTATTTTTGGCTGCCTTATATTTTCCGTGATCCATTCATAACACCTATACGTAGAAAATGACATAACAACATATTGGCTGGCAGGCATGATAAGGAACGAAGTTATATGGTTTACCGGAGCGGCGATGAGTGCAGGCAGGGTCAATACATTATGGCTAAAGAAAGTAAGCATTTATTAGTTCTTAACGCCTTGTTGTTTCAGCTGGTTTGGTTTGTTGCTGTACAAGGCAATAATCTGTATGCGCTATTCGCGTTAGCCTTCTTGCTTGTTGCGCACTTCTCGCTCATGAAACCCGATGAACAAGAGTTACGACTGATCTTTGCCGTACCAGTCGTTGGTATCATCGCTGACAGTTTGATTATGAATACAGGGTGGATTGAATATCACAATGATAATACTTTTATGATTCCAATCTGGCTATGCGTTTTATGGATTGCCTTCGCGACGACTCTGAAACATTCGATGAACTGGGTATTTAAGACCTCTTGGTTACCACCACTGGTAGGATTACTGATTGTGCCATTCAGTTATTGGGCAGGCATTAAGTTATCCGGGTCTCAGCTCTTGATCCCGATGGAGAGAATGCTGCTGCTGGAAGGCTTGGTCTGGGCTGTTTTATTGACTCTGATTGGCTATATAGAAAGGAAACAGATGCAATCTCTATGCTAATGTCTTCACCCCCAAAATCGATCATGATGTTCAGTCTGATTTTAATGGTCTCCCCGCTCACCAGGGCAGATCATCCAGCTCTTATCGGCTATGCATATCACATGGGAACACAACAGCTTGCCTACACCGAAGAGCACAGCTTCCCAGACACCTTTTCTCATCATGTTATTTATAAAGAGGCTGATGGCCAAGTTTTCGCCCGCAAAACCATCGACTACAGCGATAGCTACATTGCGCCTGATATCATTCAGGAAAATCAGCGCAATGGTGAACTGATTAAAACTGAGTTTATCGGCGATGCATACAAAGTTTCTTACAAAGCTGGCTTCGGGGAAGGCACTGAACAATCAGACATCACCTTATCTCCTGACTTGGTGATCGATGCCGGCTTCGATCATTATATTCGTTCAAGTTGGGACTCTCTCATTACGGAAAAAGAAACAGTCATTCAATACCTGATACCAAGCCACCAAAGAAAAATCGATCTCCGTATAAAACCAGTTAAATGCAAGAAAGATCTGAAAGATACACATATTTGCTTTAATATTGCTGCAGACAGCTGGTTGTATCGCATGCTCTCTTCTCCGCTTATGCTCAGCTATGACAAGCAAAGTCAAAAGCTTAAGACGTTCTCTGGCCGATCTAATATCAGCGATAAGAATGGTGATTATCTGGACGTCACTATTCGCTATCATTTCCATACAACTTTCAAAAATCGAGAGCTTAGCTATGTTGCGAATTAGCACCCTACTAATGATCCTGTTGTTATTTGGCTGCGGCTCCGTCGATATCAGCCAATATCAAAATAACAAACCCAGTCTTTCATTACCGGTTTTTTTCAATGGCCCTTTGACAGCTCATGGGATACTGAAGAATCGAAGCGGCGAGGTAATACGCTACTTTAATGTCACAATGACAGGGAGCTGGGACGAACAAGGCATTGGTACCCTGGATGAGGATTTTATTTTTGACGACGGAGAAAAACAAAAACGTATCTGGACATTCGCGCCGGATGGCAAAGGCAGTTACCTGGCCAGTGCCGGAGATGTTAAAGAAGCAGTGCCTGTGAAAACATCCGGGAATGCTTTCTTTATGGAGTATGTGCTGAATATCCTCTATAAGGGCAAGCCTCTCGAAGTGTCGATAGACGACAAAATGTATCTGGTCAGCGATAAAGTCATCATCAATGAATCCATTATGACCAAGTTTGGTATCGACGTGGGCTATATCACTCTGACTATCATCAAAGCCGGGAATGATACCGGCAGCTGAACATAGCTCCCGTTTTGGTATTCCATCTGTAAAATAGTTTTATCCATTTTATGACCTGTTCATGCAAGTTATTCCCGGGAGTCTGACGGTAGCGCTCAGTCATCCAGCAATAAGTTGTTTATCCTGAGAGATTGAACTCACAGAGAAGCCAGGACTCCTTTGGCCAATAGCTTTACAATCAATGCGTTCAGCGTAACCAATGGATTGACACCAAAAGTAACGCCAAGGTTAGGCTCATTATCCCGTGTAACAAAACCAACGCCGGGGACCAGTTCACGAGGTTGCAGTGTAGTGAAATCAACAATATTGGTCGTTTCTGAAGAGCCCGGGTATGTCGATTTCGGTATAATGTTTTGCATTATATCGTTAACGAATTTGCCGTTGCCACACCAGTAGACAACCTCTCTAACAGCCTGTGACAGCAGTTCATCTTCATTCATGGCCTGACCCACGCGCTCTTCTGTGAATTGGGGAAACGCCTTGTGAAACAGAGTAGCCAGAATGACCTTTATTTTACGCTCATGATTGAGCATGGACTCCCTATTGCCAGAGTTGAACTGTTTTTGAAAACACAGAGCATATTGCAATACCAGCCCCTGGGCATTTTTTGCCAATTCTGAAAATGCCACCTTGGCTCGATCCTCTGATTGTTCAAAATCAAGAAACTTCTGACATCTGCTGGAGAAAAAATAATCTTCACCCAGTTCATTTATTGTTTTCGTGTCACCGGTGTCTCGCATGCCTACGGGCCCCACATTGGGATATTGTGAAGCTTTTTTCCACTGCAGCATTCTCCCCTCGGATGTGGCATCCACATAAGACGAAAGGACATGATGCTTTCGCCGGGTCACTGAATCATGGTCAGCTGCCATTACCGCCGGAGCATATAATCCGCAACTGAATAAAACACCGCAATCATGGGCATATTTATAGAGTCCCTCGTGAATCTGATCCGCCTTTGTCACTGGGTCAAGAACGTAAGGGTATAAATGATAAGGCGCATCTTTTGTTGATTTCAGATGAAGGCAATAACCTGTCTTTCCATCAATGTAGCGACACTTCTCCTCCAGTTTGGCCTTTTTGGCGGGCGGTATTAATGTCACCAGATCAGTCCGCACATCATTCCAGTGATATCTGCCGACCACTTCGGGAATCGAGCTTTTCAAGCCATGCTGGTCGGCTATGGCTGCCATCAGGCTGATTTTATTACCCTCTCTTGCCAGTTCTTCCGGTTTTTCTGTATCGCTGAGAAATTTCAGATAATCCCAGCCGCCATCCGTGCGTTGAATGGCCAGCGTACGCCCGTAGACCTCGACAGATTCGCCTGTAAATAATTCTATCGACGGAGGTGCTGTCCACTGCTGCGGATTACTCAGCTTTTTCCAATCATTATCAAACTGATTTTCCTGTGGCTGATAATCTTTATCCAGTGATAAAAGCAACTGCCAAATGTTTGGGCTTCCCATAGTATTGAGGGGATACACAGATCTACAAAACAAGACTTCCCGCTGTTTTGCACAATCAGGATTATTTAACCAGTTATTTAGCACATGAATTCGATGGCCTGGAGGGGCAAGACGTAGAAATGATTCAATGATGTCAAAATGTAAGTTAGTGACAAGATGGCTATATTCTACCAGTTCATTATATAACGCTGATGAAGTTGTCGAAGCCTCATAACCCGGATCCGGCCACAAGTCCGGCCGATAACTTTTTAGTCTGAGTGAAAAGGTTGCCTCTTGCTCACGGTATTCCGATCCCGCTCGAACCCATGACAGGCCCTCCATCAAAAGCCAGTCCATGAATTTCATGAAATCATAAGGACGGGTGAGGCCATTGCAGCATCCAACCTGGCTGATCAGGGTGTTCCATGTCTCACAGTACCGGTCATCTTCCTTTAAAAGACCTGATCTGTTTGACAAACCGGTATCATTCATTGCCGAAAAAATTTTTGCTGCCCACAAGCTTACATCTCCCAGAACTAATTTATTTATATAATTCGGCCCTGACCAATATTTCGATTCATCCCCTTCCTCCTGACAAATAGGCATTTGCTCAATAACAAGCTGGATAAACGACATTGCTTTTTTATCTAGCCGAAAGCATTCCTGATCCAACTGCTGTCCGAATTTATCGGGCAAGGTCCATAAAAACGGAGCGACTCGATTCACTGTATTGACAAACAATCGTTCATTAGTCAGACCAGCCTCTTTAGCCATAAGAAAAGGAGAATTTTCAAGATTAACCGATGCCTCTATAAACGCCTGTCTGGTGACAGTAATACCTATTTCAGTCAATAATTCAGCACATTGGTGCAGTCCTCCCAAAATAGCAATCATTGCAATCACTTGCTGTTCATCCTGACAAAATGAACCAATAATTTTACGGACTTGCTCCTGTGCTTCTTTTTGTGATTGTTGTGCAATAGCTTCAAGAACAAATACCAGTACTATGCTTCGATGGTATTTACTAATCCTGTAAAGCATAGCAATGCGGTGGTATTCGAAACTATGAGTTATAAGGTCTCTTATCATGTCACGGGCATTACATTTACAACGAAGGTAATTAAAAAAAAACATTAACCTTCTATATGAAGCTGCTGGTATTGATTGTGCTATTGCCTCCTGAAATAATTCATCATGACCGTATATGGAATTTAAAACTGCCTCGGAAAGAACGTCAAAGCGAGGATCAGCATCAGCAAAAATAGCCTTGACGAATAACAGGTCCGGAAAACCTGTTTTGCAGTTACCGACCAACTTTTCCATCGTATCAAAAGGGAGGTATACGGTAGACTCAGGATTAAGATCCACCCAGCCATTTTTTTGTTCGATGGGGAACCCTTGTTCAATAATGTAGGTGAGTACTTTCAGATTATTTTTTTCGACTCCCGCCCAAATAGCGATCTCCCGTGCTGTTTCTTGAATATCATTCGTTATTTTTTTTACTGATTCAGAACCATTTAAAATTTTAAAATCATTCTCAATGTAGGTTTCAGTAATAGTAACAGTAAGATTACCAGTATCAATGTATTCCTTAATCTCTCTTTTCAACTCATTGACTTTATCCATTGTACTGACATTGACATGTAATTTATCAAACTGTCGAGCAAGTTTTTCTAATGCTTCTTCGACACGTGGTTTTACAGCCTGTTTTGAAGTCAGTAATTCCAGTAACTTCGGCTGCCCTACCTGGCCAAAACTGAGGGCTACTTTCTGATTATCTTCAGCTCCTGCTTCTCTTCCGATGGTTTTCGGGCTGTAAGCTCTGGAATGACTGACTGTGCAGCCGCTAAGTGAAAACAAGCCGTCAGGGCCTGAGGATCTGCTTTCAGATACTCCAGCGTTGTCAGATACATAATTGGCAGGATTGAAAAGCCCCTCTTTGTCTTCAGTGGGCCGTACCGTCAGCCATTTATAATTCCCTGTCGCTCTACAATCACTGGCTTCGGAAGTTAAGCCTGATCCGGTTATGGTATCAGTATTTTTGCCTGTTACATCCATATTTTCTTACCCTTATCAAAATGTCCTTGACAACCTTTGACAATGAGAAGGAAAAAAAATTCCAATTCCCGGGCAGCACCTGGCAGCTAAACGAAGTTCCTGGTTGAGTGTTCCATTTATGAAACCGTTTTATCCGCTTCATTGTCTGTTCACGCAAGGCATTCAGAGCTAGTATGGGTCGACTGATTTGAGGATAGAGAGCATGAGCGAACAAGTTCAATACATTCCCCCGGCGGTTTGGACATGGGACGATGAATCCGGTGGCCAGTTTGCCAATATCAATCGTCCGGTATCAGGTAAGACACATGATCAGGAACTGCCTGGGGGAAAGCACCCGTTCCAGCTGTATTCGTTGGCTACTCCCAATGGAGTCAAAGTCACCATCATGCTGGAAGAGCTGTTAGAGAAAAACATTGATCAAGCCGAATATGATGCCTATCCCATCAAGATCATGGAAGGAGACCAATTCAGTAGCGGGTTTGTCGATATCAACCCTAATTCCAAGATTCCGGCATTGATCGATAACAGTGGCGAGACGCCGGTTCGTGTTTTTGAATCCGGTGCCATTCTGGTTCACCTTGCGGAAAAATTTGGCGAGTTTTTGCCGCAAAATGAAGGCCGTCCAGAAGTCATGTCCTGGTTATTCTGGCAAATGGGTAGTGCGCCCTTTTTAGGTGGGGGCTTTGGTCATTTTTATGCCTATGCACCTGAGAAGTTTGAATACCCGATTAATCGTTACACCATGGAAGTGAAACGCCAGTTGGATGTATTGGATAAGCAATTAGCGAACAATGCCTATATAGCAGGCACTGAATACTCCATCGCTGATATCGCGATTTGGCCCTGGTACGGTGCTTTGGTCTTGGGTCAGCTATACAACGCTGCAGAGTTTTTAAGTGTGGACTCTTATAAGAACGTTAAACGCTGGGCAGAACAGATTGCCTCTCGCCCGGCAGTAAAACGTGGCAGGATGGTCAATAGAACCTGGGGAGAACCCGAGGAACAATTGCCGGAGCGTCATGATAAGTCTGACTTCAAATTATTGAGAGCTGTTTAAGCATTAAGAAATTCAGCAAATTTATAGCTATCCTTTGTTTTCTCTTTAGAGTGGGAATGAGCCCTCAAAGCATAATTTCCACCTTAAAAGAACGATCCCAGGCCAAAATATGTTATAACGCTTTCCTATGAACACCATCAACATCCAATACTACAAGTCACCCGTTGGTGAGCTGATGCTGGGTACCTTTGACCAGCAGCTGTGCCTGTGTGACTGGCGCTATCGAAAGAAAAGATTGCGGATTGATGCTCGCGTCAAAAATGGGCTCAAAGCTGAGTATGTCGAGAAAGACGACGAAGTTATAGAGTATACCCGTCAGCAGTTGGAGGAGTATTTTCGTAAAGAGCGGAATACCTTTTCAGTGCCGCTGCTCCTGGTAGGTACCGCTTTCCAAAAGCAGGTTTGGCAAGCTCTTCAGGATATTCCCTATGGAGTGACCACCACCTATGCCGGACTGGCAGAATCCATAGGCAACAGAAATGCCCTGAGAGCCGTCGCCAATGCCAATGGTGCCAACGGCATTTCAATACTGATTCCCTGCCACCGGGTTATTGCCAGCAATGGTGAGCTACAGGGCTATGCCGGTGGTAAACCGGCTAAAGAAAAGCTACTTAATCTGGAAGGTGGCCTCCCTAATCAACAGGGTTCGCTGTTTGATTAACTGGCAGGATGCATAAAACACCTCCGACTCACCATAATAATATCATCAATATAACTCGAGTCCGATCATCTCATAGCTGCCCATAAAGACAGAAACTGATAAACTGCGCGGCCTGTTACAGGAGTTTTTATGTCAGGCACATCTCAAAAGAAGCAGACTCAACCCGCACCCGTCTGGCGGCGACTGGCTGCCATGATCTACGACAGTTTTCTGGTTTTGGCCATTATGTTTCTGGTGGGTTTTATCAACCTGGGTATTCAGATGAAGGTGTATGGGGCTAAAGAACTCAAGGCCATGACAGAGAGCGGGCAATCCATCGGCGGACCTATCTTTTATGCTGCACTTTTTCTGAGCATTTTTAGCTTCTTTGCCTTTTTCTGGTCCCGTCGAGGCCAGACTCTGGGTATGCAGGCGTGGAACATTCAAATTGTCGATCGGGAAGGGGGTTATATTTCCATCGGTCAATGCCTGATTCGAACACTGACCGCTATTCCTGCCCTTATGCTCTGTGGGCTGGGTGTCTTCTGGTGCCTGTGGGATCGAGAACATCTCAGCTGGCAAGATCGGTTGTCCCGGTCCAGAACACTGTACATTCCTAAACAAAAGTCCTGACCAGACAGATAGCAGGCAGCCAATGCCAGAAAGTGACTGCCCTCGTCTAACCTCATCTCCATTAGCCTTTGCCCTAAAAAAACAACCCAATAGCTTACGAAATAACGTAACACTTAGTCATCAGGCAGCTCTGTATAGCAGTAAAGACCCTATAGCAACACAGATCAAAACCGGCAGCAAAACAGACAACACTGGCGGGAAACCAAACACCAGGCTGGAAGGCCCCAGCAGGCTCTGCACAATCATGAATATAACCCCGGTAATCACCCCCGAAAAGATTCTCAGCCCCATACTGACCGAGCGCAAGGGGCCGAAAACAAAAGAGATTCCTACCAGTACCAGGGAAAAAACAGACAACGGTTGCAGTGCTTTTGTCCAGAACGCCAGCGCATATTCACCCGTATCCAGCCCCTGCTCTTCCAGATAACGGGTATAAGTATTCAGGCCGGATATAGACAAGCCATCCGGCTCAACCACCACCACTTTCAAGAGCGTTGTTGTCAGGTTGGTATCCCAGGGCTCTGTATTCACTTTTTCTGAGACCACTTTATCGCCTTGCATACGACTGAGGGTGACATCCTCAAGCAGCCAGTGATCCTGCTGATAGATCGCCCTTCTGGCAAACGAGCTTTCCTTGAGTTTCATATCATCATCAAAGACATATCGACTCACACCGTAGAGCACGCCATTAGGCTCAACCGCGTTAAAATACATAAATTCATTGCCTTCACGGTGCCAGACCCCTGCACCGGAATATTCGCCATTGTGAGATCGGGCGATATTCTTCCGGGTTTCGGCAATCTGTTCTGTGGTGGGTGCCACGTACTCACCCAACACAATACCTATGCAAATCAACACCAAAGCAGGCTTCATCACTGACCAGACCATCCGCCACAACGAAACACCTGCCGCTCTCATGACCACCAGTTCACTGTTTGAGGCCATGTTGCCCAGACCAGCAAGACAGCCAATCAAGGCAGACACCGGGATAAATTCGTAAATCTTCTTGGGGATGAGGAGCAAAATATAGACGACCACATCCGCTATCTGATAATTAGCACGAACATTATCCAGCTCCCCCAGAAAAGCGAACATGGATTCCAGCACCACCAGAATCAAAAGCACCACGACCATGGAAGCCATTACGTTCCATGCGATATAACGGTCCAGCTTACGCATGAGTAACTTTCCTTCTGGCAATCATAGCCTGCAAAGGCTCCTGAAAATAAAAGATCAATCCAAGCAGCAGGTAAATCCCATGCACCCACCAGACACCCATTTGTGGGGAAAGACGCCCATCATCAACCATTCCACGACTCAAAATCAGCAACGCCAGATATAGCAGATAGAGCAATACACCGGGCAGGAGTTTCACGAAACGACCCTGCCTGGGATTCACTTTTGAGAGCGGGACGGCCAGCAACACAATAATCGGGATCAATAATGGCAGTGACATTCGCCACTGCAACTCCGCTATATAGGTGGAATTATCCGAGCCTAGCAATGTCGAGGTGGGTAGAGCCTGCTCTTTACTGATCTCTTCAGCGACCGCACTCTCTTCCATTCGGATGCCATAGGTTTCATACCGGGTCACCCTGACTTTCTTGCCGCCGGGCGTCAGATCGTAACGATAGCCATCACTCAGGATCAGATATCGCTGTCCGGCCTCCTCCGTGGTAGATATACGACCACGCTCTGCCAACACCAGGGACATCCCTGTACTGTCACGATCGGCTGACTGGTGAGCAATAAACACCTTGTCCATCTGCTGATTGTCATCTGTCAGCGACTCGGTGTAAGTGACCCGGTTAGCTCCCTCAAACTTTTGAAACCGACCCGGCACCAGTGTGTCGAACTCAGTCATGGAATCCTGCTGATGAAGAATGGTTTCGACCTGCTTTATCCCCCAGGGAGCGACAAGAATACTCAGAAGAGCCACCACTATCATGACACCCAGGGCGGGAATCATGGTCATGCGCAGCAACTGTCCCTGACTGACACCACAAGCCCCCATAACTGTCATTTCATTTTCTGCGTAGAGCCTGCCATAAGCCATGATAATGCCCAGAAACAACCCCATGGGAATAATCATCACCAGGAACTCGGGCATTCTGTAACCCATGATGGCAAAAAGGATGTCGGCGTTCAGCGAGCCATTTGCAGCCTGTGCAAGATAGTTCACAAAACGGCCACTCATGATAATCAGGAGCACAACACCGGTAACGGCCAATGTGACCTTGAGCATTTCTTTGGCCAGGTATCGAAAAAGGATCGAAGGCATGATCTTGAGTTACTGTTTCCGCCGGTTCATTGAAAGTAAAACTCACTTACCTGAGAGATACGGTAAGTACTACGGTTCCAGATGAGAGAGCAGTCCTGGCTACTTGTCGACCATCAAAACACGTTTTTTCTGCCCGGAAAGACAGTTGTCGACACATTGATACAATAAACGGACTAAAATCTATCTCTGAAAGCCTTGCGGGAATTCACTTCTTGTGCAAGCTCTGTTCAAATACCCGACCTGACAATTATCCAACAAACCTGTTCGAGTTTATAGCCCGGATGAAAGAAGTCTCATCATTTACATTCCTTTTGCAAAAAAAGGGTGTAGCCGCAAGAGTCACACAGGGCTAACTCAGGTGTCTGTCGGTGCCATCGAAATCGTAACTCTTGGCTGCCAGCGTCAAAGGCACAATCAGGAGTATTTATCAGGGATTTGTCAGAAAGATTAACAGGAGATCGGGGGCATCCCCGTGAGTTATAACTGGACAAGTGTCCTATGGGAGCAACCATGCAATTTATCGTAAAAAGCGGAGCGGTAGAGAAGCAGAAAACTGCCTGCCTGGTTCTGGGTGTGCAGAAGAAAAAGCTTACCGCCTCAGCATCAGCCGTAAACGAGGCCAGCAAGGGTGCCATCGACAACATTGTCAAACGTGGCGACCTCAAGTACAAGGCAGGTCAGACCCTGTTGCTCCAGCACGTTCCGGAAATCCCCTCTGAGCGAATTTTGCTCTGTGCGACCGGCGAAGGAAAAGCACCCCTGAAAGAAAGTGAGTTCATCAAGCTCGCCCAAGCCGTTGCCTCTGAACTGAAGACGGCCTCTGCCAAAGACGCACTGGTGTCTCTGGAAGATATCGATGTAGATGGCAAGGACCACAGCTGGAAAGTTCGCCAGCTGGTAGAAGCCGTTGTCTATGCATTCTACCGGTTCGACGAGTTCAAGAGCAAAAGTGCCGATGCACTGACATTGAAGAAGGTCACGTTTCTGGCTGAGCGCAAACAGGCAAAAGCTCTGAATCAGGCTATTGCTGAAGGCCAGGCCATTGGTGAAGGCCGTAACCTTGCTCGAACTCTGGGCAACCTGCCTGGCAACGTCTGCCACCCGACTTATCTGGCAGACCAGGCCAAAGCTTTGGCGAAATCCCATGCCAGGATGACCGCCAAGATTCTGGGCGAAAAACAGATGTCTGATCTGGGTATGAACTCTCTGCTTTCCGTAGGCCAGGGCTCCGATCAGGAATCCAAGTTGATCCTGATGGACTACAAAGGCGGCAAACGTGGCGAGAAACCAATAGTCCTGCTGGGTAAAGGCATCACCTTTGATACTGGTGGTATTTCCCTGAAGCCAGGGGCCGCCATGGACGAAATGAAATTCGACATGTGTGGTGCAGCCAGTATTTTTGGCGCCATGCAGACCATTCTGGCACTGAACCTGCCCATCAATATCGTGGGCATGGTCGCCGCCGCCGAGAATATGCCCAGTGGCAACGCTACCCGTCCGGGCGACATCGTAACCTCAATGTCGGGTCAGACCATTGAGATCCTTAATACCGACGCCGAAGGCCGCCTGGTACTCTGCGACGCTCTGACCTACGCTGAGCGTTACAAGCCCAAAGCTGTGATCGATGTTGCCACACTTACAGGTGCCTGCGTCATTGCCCTGGGTCACCACACCACCGGTCTTCTGAGTAACAATGATGAGCTGGCTGAAGCACTGCTGAAAGCCTCCAAAGACGCTTCTGACCAAGCCTGGCAGCTGCCAATGGGTGAAGAGTACCAGGCTCAGCTGGATTCCAACTTTGCCGATATGGCCAACATCGGTGGCCGTTCGGCTGGCACCATCACAGCCGCCTGTTTCCTGGCGCGCTTTACAGAAAGCTACCCATGGGCTCACCTGGACATCGCCGGTACGGCATGGACTTCCGGTAAAGCCAAAGGCGCTACCGGTCGCCCCGTCCCCATGCTGATTCAATATCTGCTTAACCAGCTTTAATACTCTTTGGGGTTGCGGATCGATGGAGACTCACAACCCCGCTTTCGGAAAAGCTTCAACGCAGCTTTCAATATCCGACTCACGACGGATAGAAGTCAGCGACCTTTCAACCAGCATCATTTCCCATTACACTCAACCTCATGTCCCGAGTAACCTTCTATTTGCTGCAACAGCAGTCAGCACAAGCCGTTAAAAAATTCGCCTGTCGGTTGACCGACAGAGCGTGGCGTAATGGTATGGCTGTTCATATTCATACGGATAATGACATCCAGTGCGAAACTCTCGACCGACTGCTTTGGGAGTGGCGTGAAGATAGTTTCCTGCCGCACCAGATCATCAACAGCAAAGCCACGGGGGCGCCGATCACCCTGGGATATAAACCACCGAAATCGATGGACGACAACACCCTGCTGATCAATCTGTCCAATCAAATTCCGGCCTTTTACAAAAACTTTGTCCGAACTTGCGAAATTGTTGATCAGAGTCCGGGTCCGGTTGAGGTTCTCCGTGAAAAGTTCAGGGCTTACGTTGCAGACGGCATCCAGCCAGAAACCCACCAAATACAGGGTTAAAGCCATTAGCGGGTAAAGCACATGAGCCAGAAAAAGACGGAAGGTCTGCTGGATGAACAGGAAAGACTGAAAACCCTCTTAAAGGATGAGATAGATCGTAATGATCATCTCAATCAACACATCCCTGTTCTCACCGACCTTGCTGACCAGGAAGAAACCAGACAGACTGTCACAATTCTGGATGTCACAGAGAATTATCAACAGACTGAACCGCAGGAACCGCCTACTCTGAAACCTCCGCTTAACCGCGGCGTCAAACAGTCAGAACTGAAAACCCGGCTACGCAAACAGGCCCGACTGCTCATCCGGGAAATCATTGATGAAGAGCTGGTCAGGGTCGAAGCTCAGCTGAACCGCGAGCTAAACAACTACCTGGATCATCTTCTGGACCAGATGCCCGAAAATCTGTCGGATTAACACTGCCCTGCCTGTTCCGTGTATACTGCGCGGTTTAGATCAGAACCTGTCAGAACCCTGTAGTTATGGAAAAAACGTTTAACCCTCACGCGATTGAGCGCAGCTGGTATCAGACCTGGGAAGAAAAAGGCTACTTTGCCCCCTCCGGCAAGGGCTCTCCCTACTCCATCATGATTCCACCGCCCAATGTCACCGGCAGTCTGCATATGGGTCATGCTTTTCAGGACTCTATTATGGACGCCCTGATTCGTTACCAGCGCATGAAAGGCAGTAATACCCTGTGGCAGGTGGGTACTGACCATGCCGGTATTGCTACACAGATGGTGGTAGAGCGTAAAGTGCAGGCTGAAGAAGGCAAGACACGTCACGATTTCGGCCGTGCAGCCTTTACCGACAAGATCTGGGAATGGAAAGAAAAGTCCGGTGATAACATCACCCGTCAGCTGCGTCGTCTCGGAGCCTCTGTTGACTGGGACAATGAACGCTTCACCATGGACAAAGGCTTCTACAAAGCTGTTCAGGAAGTATTCGTTCGCCTATACAAAGACAATCTGATCTATCGTGGCAAACGCCTGGTCAACTGGGACCCCAAACTTCATACCGCCATCTCTGATCTGGAAGTGCTGAACAAGGATGTCAGGGGTCACATGTGGCACTTGCGTTACCCTCTGGCTGATGGCGAAAAAACCGCAGAAGGCAAAGACTACATTGTGGTCGCCACAACCCGTCCGGAAACCATGCTGGGGGACACAGGTGTTGCCGTTAATCCCGAAGACGAACGCTACAAGAGCCTGATCGGAAAAGACATTATTCTGCCACTGGTCAACCGTCGTATTCCTGTCGTTGCCGATGAACATGCTGACATAGAAAAAGGCACAGGTTGTGTAAAAATCACTCCAGCTCATGACTTCAACGATAACGAAGTGGGTAAGCGTTGCGGTCTGCCCATGATCAATGTCATGACTCTGGAAGGGCATATCAGTGAACGGGGTGAAGTCTTTAACATTGATGGTTCCAACAATCACGACATTGACGCCCCCATTCCTGAGAAATACCGTGGCATGGAGCGTTTTGCCGCACGTAGAGCCATCATCGCTGACTTTGAAGCAGCCGGGCTGCTGGAAGAGATCAAGGATCACGAACTGATGGTGCCATACGGCGACCGTTCAGACGTTGTCATCGAACCTCTGCTCACGGATCAGTGGTTTGTCCGTGCCGAGCCGCTGGCAAAACCTGCCATTGAAGCGGTTAAAGATGGCCGCATTCAGTTTGTCCCCAAACAGTACGAAAACATGTACTTTTCCTGGATGCAGGATATCCAGGACTGGTGTATCTCCCGCCAACTCTGGTGGGGCCACCGCATTCCAGCCTGGTATGATGAAAAAGGGAATGTTTATGTAGGTCGCAGTGAAGAAGACGTACGACAGGAAAACAACATTCCGGCCGGAGTCAGCCTGAGACAGGACGACGACGTGCTGGATACCTGGTTCTCTGCTGCACTCTGGACTTTTGGCACCCTGGGCTGGCCTGAAAACACAGAGCGTCTGAAAACCTTCCACCCCACAGATGTTCTGGTTTCCGGCTTTGACATCATTTTCTTCTGGGTTGCCCGGATGATCATGATGACCATGCATTTTGTCAAAGATGAAGACGGCAACCCTCAGGTACCCTTCAAGTACGTCTATATGACCGGCCTGATTCGTGATGAGAATGGCGACAAGATGTCCAAGTCCAAGGGTAACGTGCTGGACCCTCTGGATATGATCGACGGCATCAGTCTGGAAGATCTGGTTGAAAAACGCACCGGCAATATGATGCAGCCACAACTGGCGGCAAAAATTGAAAAACGTACCCGTAAAACCTTCTCTGAAGGCATAGCGGCGCACGGTACTGACGCTCTGCGTTACACCCTCTACTCACTGGCTTCTACCGGTCGTGACATTAACTGGGATATGAAACGTCTGGAAGGTTATAGAAACTTCTGCAACAAGATCTGGAACGCAGCCAACTACGTTCAGATGAACACTAAGGGTGAGGACTGTGGCCAGCATGGTGAGGACATTGAACTGACCCTGGCGGACAAGTGGGTTATTTCCCGACTGCAACGTCTGGAAGCCCAACTTGAAAAGAACCTGACGGACTTCCGTCTGGATCACGCCTCCCAGAATCTGTACGACTTCATCTGGAATGAATACTGTGCCTGGTATCTGGAGCTTTCCAAGCCTGTGCTATGGAATGAAGACGCTTCCGAAGCCCTGAAGCGTGGAACCCGTCGTACACTGGTTCGGGTTCTGGAAACCATTATGCGTCTGGCTCACCCATTCATGCCGTTTATTACTGAAGAGATCTGGCAGAACATCAAGAAAGAAGCCGGCGTTAAAGGTGAAACCCTGATGCTGCAGAGCTACCCGACTTTTGATGAAAGCAAGCTGGACGAAACTGCCGAGCAGGACATCGAATGGCTGAAAGGCTTTATCACCGGCATCCGCAATATCCGTGCTGAACTCAATATTGGCCCTAGTCGTGAACTGAATGTACTGCTGCGCAACCTCTCTTCTGACGACTATCGTCGTCTTGATGAAAACAGCACTTTTCTTAAGTCTTTGGCTAAATTGTCAGACATTCGTGCACTGAACTCTGACGAAGAAGCGCCTATGTCAACCACTCAATTGGTCGGCAAGATGGAAGTTTTGGTACCGATGGCTGGCCTGATCGACAAGGACAAGGAAGCAGCCCGTCTGAGCAAAGCAGTTGAACGACTGAATAAGGAGGTTCAGCGCTTTGAAGGCAAACTGGCCAATGAAAAGTTCATCAACAACGCCAAACCCGAAGTGGTTGAAAAAGAGCGCGGAAAGTTGGCCGAAGCCCTGGCTGCCAGAGAACGTTTGGATGAACAGCTCAAAGCGATTCAGGCTCTGTAAAAAACGGTAGACGTTCAGTTTACCTTTTTTGACTCCTGAATGAACGAAAGGCCTGTGAGCAGAAGCAGACAGGCCTTCTTTAGCGATTTGCCAGGGACGCAAAAGCAGTTGCCCCTAATCGTTGTTTTTCCGGAATTGATTCCTGATCCGTTGCAATCTTATCCACTCTTCTTCAGCAGCCAGTAGCTCTGAAAACAGCTCGTGCCCAACGACCGAATCAGAATCACCGTCTTCTTCAACACCCTCTGCCCGCTCTTCAATCCAGAAGTGCTCAAATCGATCTTCAATCTGAAGGTTCAACAAATTAGCCCGTACGACTCTGGAATCATCATCTATTCTGAGAATGACTTCCCTGTCAGAGAAAAACCGTTTAACCCTTGCAAACAAGCTCTTCCAGAAAAAAAGAAACTCACCTTTTTCAAGATTTCCCGGACCTGAAGTGGGCTCATCACCCTGATCAGAATCGTCAACCATAATTCGCCCTTACTGAACGGTCTTATAAATTGATTATAGAACCCCGCTTTTCTCTGGTCTGACATCCAGATTACGGCATTATTGACAGCATTTAATCAGGCAAGGAAGAAGACTCGGCAAACCCATAAAGTGGGTAAAAAGTCATCAGGAGAGAGAAAACGGAGGAATAAAGAAACGAATGAAACAAGGCCAGCCCCAGGAAGCTGACCCAATTCAGGCGCCTGAACACTTATTTGATATCAAGAACCTGCTCTTCAATTTTCTGCTTCCAGATTTGTGGTCCGGTTTTGTGGACAGAATCACCGGTGTGATCCACCGCTACGGTCACTGGCATATCCTTGACCTCAAATTCGTAGATGGCTTCCATCCCCAGCTCAGGGAAGGCAACCACTTCTGCTTTCTTGACAGCCTGGGAAACCAGATAGGCGGCTCCACCCACGGCGATCAGATAGACAGATTCGTTATCCCTGATCGCATCAATCGCAGCATCACCCCGTTCAGCCTTGCCAATCATTCCAGCCAGACCTGTCTGCTCCAGCATAGTGCGGGTAAATTTGTCCATACGGGTAGAAGTCGTCGGACCCGCCGGACCAACCACTTCATCACGAACCGGATCAACAGGTCCTACGTAATAAATAAAGCGACCTTTCAAATCAACAGGCAGCTCTTCACCACAGGACATCATATCAACCATGCGCTTGTGGGCAGCATCGCGACCCGTCAGGATTTTTCCTGACAGCAGTACTGTGTCACCGGGTTTCCAGCCTTTGATCTCTTCTTTTGAGATGTCGTCAACATTGACTTTTCGCACCCCTTCACTCATATCCAGAGCGACTTCAGGGTAATCATCCAGACTCGGAGCTTCCTGAATCACGGGGCCACTGCCGTCCAGTACAAAATGTGCATGTCGTGTAGCAGCACAGTTTGGAATCATCGCTACAGGCAGAGAAGCAGCATGAGTCGGGTAATCCTTGATTTTGATATCAAGCACTGTGGTGAGACCGCCCAGACCCTGTGCACCAATACCCAGACTATTAACGGCATCCATGATCTCCAAACGCAGTTCTTCAACCCGGTTACCGGGTCCGCGCTCTCTGAGTTCATGAATATCGATAGGTTCCATCAGGGATTCCTTGGCCAGCACCATGGCTTTTTCGGCCGTACCACCGATACCAATGCCCAGCATACCCGGAGGACACCAGCCCGCACCCATCGTTGGCACAGTTTTCCTGACCCACTCAACAATATCATCAGACGGGTTAAGCATAGCCAGCTTGGACTTGTTCTCAGAACCGCCTCCTTTGGCTGCCACCTGGACATCAACAGTATCCCCTGGCACCAAAGTCATATGGATAACAGCAGGTGTGTTGTCTCTGGTATTTTTACGGGCACCTGCCGGATCTTCCAAAACGGAGGCACGGAGAACATTTTCCGGGTGCGTGTAGGCACGGCGAACACCTTCATTCACCATATCCTCGACACTTCGGTCACTTTCGAAGCGGACATTCATACCGATTTTGAGAAAGACAGTAACAATACCGGTATCCTGACAAATGGGTCGTTTACCCATGGCACACATTCTGGAATTAATCAGAATCTGGGCCATGGCGTCTTTGGCTGCCTTGGAGGGCTCTTTCTTCCAGGCATCATGAACAGCGTGAATAAAGTCCAGCGGATGATAACAGGAGATAAATTGCAGAGCGTCAGCTACGCTCTCAATCAGATCCTCTTCACGAATTAATGGCATTGCGCTCCCCAACTCCCATGTTCGGTCCAGATACCTGTCGTGCCCAAAGCACAGCTCCAACAGACTCCGGATTTGCAAGCTTCAAAGTATTACGATCTCTGAAGAACAGCCTTCAGGACCCTGACCGGTTAACCGGCTCTGTTTTTCGTTACTGCTCTGAACAGAAACGTCTGTCGTGCAGATCAAAACATCAATGAAGAACCCATCGAAACCTGACAGTTTTAACGGTTTCCTATGGACTTCCCCTCCTCATTTGCCCGGCCAGTATATCAATGCTTGGCATCAGAAAACATGGATTGAAAACAGGATCTTTCACTTTTTATCACGGATTACCGAAACAAAACGACACATTATACCTGACAACACGGGTTACAGCAGAATCATGGTTTCGGTTGATACGCTAAAGCGGAAAAACACAAAAGCATTGCAAAGAGGGCTTTTCTACAGAACAGAAAAGGTTGAAATGAGAGGATAAGTGCAACCTGTTGAGATTTTAGATATGAATCAGTTAAAGGAGGATGTCGGGGAGGATTGCCAGCTCTCCAGTTACATAGCTAATGTCCAAAGCTACTGCCTGACATCAAAATAGTGACGAGTGCAGAGTTACCCGCAGCATCGCTGGGCAGGAAATTGAAGTTAAGGGCTGGATTCTATGAACATATTTACTACAGAGCTTATGGAATCATTTTCATCAATGACCTGCAATTTTATTTTTGGCATCACCCATATTGTTTTGGCGTCTGATGAGGGGTAGGACTCTATTATCTGACTGACACCAAAAACTTTCGGGTAAATAAGCTCTTCCCGGATCTTTCTAATTGCCCGCCTCTTTACTACCTTCCAGGTTTCCTGAAGGTTATTATCCGGCAATAATTTGACTGACGAGCTGGCTTGAGGCGGTTTGCGGAATATATTAATTGCATACTTTGAGTCATTAGATGAAAGGGAGTCTATCTGAGCTGTTCCCTCTGCAGTGTTGGCGCTGACAAGTATCGTTACTGGAATAGTAACCGTTTTTTCTCTCATCTTTTTTTTTGATTTTGATGTGCGTGGGGGCTCAATACCTAAAAGAAGTTGCCCTGTGATATGAAAGTGATAGTGATCGTGCTCACTTATAGTAGATCTTTCAGAAGCAGCACCATGGGAGGACTCTTCTTCCGGAGGTAGCAGTCCCGGGGTGGCATCAGTTAATGACTTTGCATGAGACTCGGTTCTTATTAGCTTCGGTCGCGAGGCCTCCTTAATGGCACTTTTGCCTGAAGCTGGTCGTTTTCGTGATGCTGGTTCATTTTCAACACTGGATGAAGCAGTGCTCCCGGAAATAGTAACTGTTGGATCTTTAAGAATGGGGTCAATCACATATAACTGATCCTGGTTTTGGATTTCAATGGGTCCTATCGGGAGGGCAAGGGGGAAGCCAGATCGTTGATCACCCTCAGTAGATGACATTTGAATTAATGTCTCGGGTGAAAACTCTTGAAGAGGCTCATGAGTCACTACGCCTTGATCTAAGGAAGGAGACAACAACCGATTTTGATTTAAAGAGTAAGAAGCCGGCCAGAGCTCCATACTAAAAAGCGAGTTTTTCCTATAAATAGTTTCAGGGAGGATAATTGCAACACTTGGCTTTAGTGACTGTGCCGGGTGTGTATAGGAACCGAGAGAATGTGAAATAATAAGGTGGCAACTATCCCCTTGTCGATGTGCGACGACAATTTCATCGTATAACTCATCAAAAGTAACACTGTACTCGGTGATGCTATCAGCCAAATCATCATCTGCGTTAGCATTCATGGCTAAATATCCAAGTGCAAGGGTAAAGAAAGTTCTTGCGAAAAGACTATAGGAAACCATGCTTTGTCACCTATTTGACTACTGGACAGAAACATTCTATCCATCCATCACTGCTAATCGGCACTCTTAGGGTAGACATTAAGCCCCACCCACAGCACAAAGACCTAATCTTGTACGCC
>NZ_JAHHPQ010000162.1:0-17497 GCF_024606245.1 Endozoicomonas sp. SESOKO2 | reverse complement strand
ATTGTATTAGATAGTTTTAGATTATAATAGATTATTGCGAACTGTTTTTAACCCACTGGTTAAGACTTTTGCCTTTGGCTTCAGCAGCAGTGGCAGCAGCAGCGTGAACTTCAGGACTGATCCGTAGCATGAGATTGCCTGAGTATGGCCTTTGAACTGGACGGCCCGTTTTCTCACTGATGGCGATATATTCATCAACTGCCTCATGAAATGCAGTTTCCAGTTCATCGACGGAAGAGCCATGAAAACCAACAATATCTTTTATGCCAGCCAGATGACCGAGAAAGATGCGATCTTCGTTATCGTACTCAACTTTGGCAATGTAACCTCTGTGTTTCATCATATTCGTGATGTATCACACTAAAAAAGAAAATGGGTTTAAAACATGAGAACGACAGTGGATCTGGAACCGGGTTTGCTTGCCCAGCTCAAGGAGCAAGCCGCCAGAGAGCGCACAACCGTGAGCCAGTTGGCAAACCAGCTTATTCGCATGGCTGTTGCCACACAGCAGAATAAACCAAGGAATGTGCTTTTCCAGTGGTATGTGGCAAAAAATAGCAAACCTGCCGAAGGTTTTGATCCGTCTGATCGTAGCTATCTTGATGACCTGGTTTAATGCTCGATGAAGCTGATTGATACTAATATTCTTGTCTACGCCAGCATTCCCTTTTCAGATCGCTCCCACACTCTGGAGGGTGTCGCAAAACTCTGGTTCCCATGCTCCGAGGTCGTCATTCCCGCGAAGGCGGGAATCCAGTGCCAACAGTGGGACTCTACCTTCTCGGTGATGACAAGGCCGAGGGGTAAACGGGCAGTACGGTTCTGGTGGTTAGTCAGTGTGGATTCCCGCCTTCGCGGGAATGACGGGAGTGAAGCCAAGAATGACGGGAGCGGAACCTGAGTTTTGCGACAGCCTCAGAGCATGGGAACGGTGTGCCGTACACACAATCAGAATGATAAGGGATGATTAGCCTGAGTGTGTGGAAGCTATGGGAAAGATGGCGGAGTCGGTCGTCGGAGGCGGGCTCCAAACCACCTCAAGCGGCTGTCATTAAGAGTGGTGATCGTGAGCGTTGGGGAAAAGGCGAACAATTTGCACCCGCCTCTTCAACTGCTATCCTCAAACCTCAAACAAAATTGAAGGCTCAGACCTGCTGGCCGACTTATCCCCAGGGATGGGGGGTATCCCACCAAGCGCCTGGAGCGCGACTGGGATATCCCCAGGGATGGGGGGTATCCCACCAAGCGCCTGGAGCGCGACTGGGAGGGAGCGGTTGATGGCTGAAGAATGGTATCCGTTTAATGGAGTGAACATTTATGAGTAATTTATACGAAACTGATTATCACCAGTGGCTGACTAATCAAGTAGCTTTGCTTAGAAATCATAATTTTGACCAACTAGACCTTGAAAATCTGTTGGAGGAGCTGGAGTTGAGTATTAAGCAAGACCTTCGAGAGTTAGAAAGTTTTTTGGTTAATCTCATACTCCATCTGCTTAAAATGGATTACCAGACAACGGTGTTGAGAGACAGTGTAGCCACTAAACGAGTTATTAAAGGTTGGGCTGAAAGTGTATTTAATGCAAGGGATGGGATAGTTGAATTAGTGGAAAAAAACCACAGCTTAGCACCAAGAATCGAAGATGTTTTAGAAGATTCTTACTTTAAAGCAAAAAAGAAAGCTATAAAAGCTATGAACCTTTATGTTAATGCCAATCAAAGGCTTGATGAAAGTAGCTTCCCAGATACTTGCCCATGGTCTTACGATCAAATGATGACTGAAGATTGGTATCCGCTGAACGGAGTAAATCTCTATGAGTAATTTAGCTCGTTCCCACGCTCTGCGTGGGAATGCATAAATTGCGCCTGGCTCAGAACCCATAGCTAACCCTGGCAATAAACCCATGAGCCTTGTAGCTGTCCATCCAGTCATAGTGATAGCTCAGGGTAAAGGTCAGGTTGCTGTGGCTTTCCAGGTTAACCGCGGCATCGAACTGGTAACGGTTTTGTTCACGTTTGGCGCCGTTCACCAGGAAAGCGTCGCCACCCTGGGCAAAGTGCGCGGTCATGGTCACCGGGTCGTCCTTGAAGTCGTGGTAGGCCATCAGGCTGACTTCAGGTTTGACGGTCGTACTGGCTGTGGCGATATCACCCAACAGTTTCAGGCCGGCGCCCAGTTCCAGTATTTCGTAACTGTCGTTTTTGACCCTGTCAAACCCCAGGATGTCAAACCAACCGGTTCCCCGCTTTTCCCGGTAATCGTCCGGCTTGATGTTGGCATAGTTGAAGGCTAGCTGAGGTATCCAGCTCCATTCTCCTGACTGGCCCAAGGGGCGTTGACAGCCAGTCAGCAGACCGATATCCCATGAGTTGACGTCATATTTGGCCTCGATCTCACTTTTCCCAACGTAGCGCTTACCGTCATTTTCACCCCAGCTATAACCTATACGACCATCGACAAACAGTGAGCCTTGCTTAAAGTTGGAGTAGACGCTGAAGGTATGGCCTTCGGCATCGATCCTGCTGGTTGAGCCATGGGTTCCTTTAACATCAGCCTTTGAATAGGTATAGGCGACACCTAGCGTCAGTCGTTCATTCAGGTCAGAATCGATACCCAGCGTGAAGCCTTGGGTTTTGGCCTCATAACCGAAATACCCGTCTTTTTTATCCTGGATAGCATCCATGTTGGCGTACTGCAACCAGAGGTGGTCGGAAGTCACTGTATCACCGGCAGCAATACCGGTGCGAAGGCCAGACTGTCGTGCGCCAATGGCCGCGCGGGACTGCCTGATTGAAGCGATGGCAGAGCTGATGGAAGCACCGGACAGGTCAGGCGTCATCTGTCCGGCAATTTTGGCGACTTCGGCAGGGTTGTGATTGACCGCCTTGAGCTGGTCCAGAACCCAGCGGTTTAGTGGGTCACTGTCCCTGGATGGGCCGGTGGTCAGCTTGTCAGTTGTTTTTCGATTGATTGCTACGTTAATCGCTTTCAAGGCTGAATCGTTGGCACCGCCGGATCGGGCAAGATCACCCACGAATGTTGCTGTATGGTGGTAGCTGACAACGAACAGCTGTCTGGCTGCCAGGCGAAGGGAGTAAGTGTTGTAAGGGCTTGGTGAAGTCGTTAGCAAGGAGGGCATTGCGTTAATGTCGCTGTCGGATGATTGCATCAAAATATATTCGGCGCTCTCACTGAAATTCGGTTGATTATTCAGTAAAACAACGGCTTCAGGGCCGATTTCAATTTCGGTGGCTTTGACGTAAGGCACTTTTGGGTCAGTCTGCTCATCCAGAGTCACTTCCAGCGTGCCCTCTTGCTTATAAACACCTGTCACTTCCAATGCCGTGTCACGTCCGGACGGTTGAGCTGCAGAAGATACCTTCGCGTATAAAGTACCGCCTTTGCTAATGTGGACGACGGGGGTGGCCGACACTTTCTGGTTTGAGGTCAGGATCAGTTTGCCTGAAATGCTCACCGTTGTCATAGTCTCAATCCGCTGACCGCCGAATTGAGCCACCGGACCACTGAAGGTCACGGAGCCCAGCCCGATAATGTCGCCCCCTACGGTACCGTTCTGAACATCCAGGGTGTCACCTTTACCCACCAGGCTCTGGATGCTGCCAATGGTGCCAACCTTCTGGGTCATGTTAATGGGTGGGCGGTGACCGGTGTCATCAAACGTCATCTTTGCTATTGTGCCATGGGCGTTTAATGACACGTTCTTGACAGGTACTGCTGACTGAGTGAATTTAAGCGGCAATGTTAGCTTATCGCTGGCTACGTCTTTGGTGGTCACCAGGCTGGCTGTACCGCTTTCAGTTACCGTGATGCTTGATGGGTTCTGTATTGAAATAGTTTCCCATTGTTTGCCTGTGATCCAGATGTCGTCTATGCCACTGACTGATTCAGTGATTTTGCCGCCGCTGAGAAGCAGACGATCGCCGTTGCCTGGTTGACCTGTAATGTTGCCGGTGGTGCCATCGAGATGGTTCAGGAAGA
The DNA here is from genome assembly GCF_024606245.1 of Endozoicomonas sp. SESOKO2. Lineage (NCBI taxonomy): Bacteria > Pseudomonadati > Pseudomonadota > Gammaproteobacteria > Oceanospirillales > Endozoicomonadaceae > Endozoicomonas > Endozoicomonas sp. SESOKO2. The sequence goes on along the minus strand of NZ_JAHHPQ010000162.1, from coordinate 13,498 downwards.
GCTGCGGACGTGTGGAGTCTGGTTTTGAGAGGTCAATTCCATGGATTTCACCCCCTTCATTATTGATAGCAAAGGCTGACTGATTTAAGGAAGGTCTGGTGAAGTCTACTATCAGCTGACCCGTTTCTTTTTTAGCCGCCATGTCATCGGTGATTCTGGTAACGACACCGCCTCTGGCAATGCTGAGAGTGCCAGGGTTATCGATTTTCGTAGAGCCCCATTTATCTCCCCGGATAATCAGGTTATCAAAGCCACTCAGTTCCTTGACTGTGCCTGAAACCATGACAAGAGTGTCGTTCATTCCAGGGCGTGTTTTTAGAAGGCCAGCATCACCACCGGATTGAACAAAGTGCAGTGAAGGGCGTTGAGCGTCACCCGAGAAATCCAGACTCCCTAATGTTCCAAAGTTATCCACTTCAACGAAGCCGTTTTCGGTAAAGTCGCTGTTGAATGCCAGATTTAACGCGCCACGGCCACTGCTGCCGCTGGAGCTTGCATTGATACTGTTGATCTGCGCACCCTTCTCTATATTGACGTAATTGGGATTCATGACCGGCACTGCCACTGACCAGGCGTCAGCACTGCCACTGGTTACAGTGATGGTAGAGATAGTATCAACCGCTGTTGTAACTGAACCCGTATTCAATACCAGTGTGTCGTTCAGGTCAGAACGGCCCTTGACGGTGCCGGTTTCACCCCCTTCCATTAACAGCTGTAGCGGTGGCCGGTAGTTTTTGGAAGATAGGTCAATCGTCTTGATGGTGCTCTCAGGCAAGCTGTGTACGGTAAGCTGGCGATCCTCCGATGTGGGTTGACTGAACGACAGATAGAGTGATTCAGGACTGGCCGAGGGGCTTTGAGTAGAAATTGTATCGATACTGGCGTTTACCGCATTAATGAGCGATGTATCTATAATCCAGCCGTCAGCGAGCCAGTCAGTTCCGCCAATCTCAACGGTGGCAAAACCGGAAATATTACCCTTTATGGATACTGTCGTATTTTTATCAGAAACATCTTTTTTAGGGGGAGGCGCAATATAAAGAGTATTGTCTTTGCCACCCACACTTTCGATGTTTCCTGTGATGGTTCCTCCATGCACAAACAGCGGGGTTTGGCCGGTTTGCTCCATCTTAATGGCAGTCGATCCCCCAACGATGTATCCGGGTTCGATGACAACGCCATTTGGAAAGTTACCCAAGTAAAGCAATCCGGTACCAGTACCGCTTACGGAACCCTCATGCACTAACTGGCCATTACCTGAGATTTTGATGCCAACGGCATTATCCTGGGTAAATATATGACCACTGTTGTTGACTTTCGCTTGTTGGGTGTCTGTGCTCATGGCAACGTTACCGTCGCCAGTAACGTGGATGGTGCCCTGGTTGGTCGCACTGGAGAAGAAATTGTCCGCAGGGGGGTTACTGGTATTGATGGTGGCCGTCATACCGTAATTGTTTTTGCCGCTAATGTTGATAGTGCCATCATTGACGATCTCTGCATTCCCCTGGTCCACTCCGGGTTTGCTGATATTTTCATTGCTGGCTTTCATTCCGTAGGATGGTTGGTCGCTTGAGGACTGGCTGGATAGGTTAAGAATGCCGCTGTTGGTACCCAAACCGTTGATAATGAAAAAGCCAATGGCGGGGGCGCTTAAAATATTAAAGGTGCCATTGACCTCATTTGCGGCAGCGTTCATTTTGCGCGCAGCCTGAAAGGCTATGTGAGAGGGTATGGGTGCAGTTTGTCTCATGACCCCCTGAACAGTGACTGTGCCCTGGTTGCTGATAGTATCGCCGTATTTGGTTAGGGCCATAATGACGTCTGCAGCGTTGCCGGTCTTCTCTCGTGCACTGCTGAGCTGGCCCTTGTTAATGACTTTATTATTCATGCCTACAGCGCTATCGATCATACGAATCTCAGTCTTCACTTTATCGCCAGCGGGCAATTCGCTCGTCACAGAACCTTCGATGTACAAGGTTCCATTCACCATTTTTATGTAGTTTATCGGGCCGGGTTTAGAGGGATCAGCGGGGCCTACGACGACGGTAGTGCCTTTCGGGATGGATTCTACTCCCTCGACAATTTTGGTTTTACCGGGGGGCCATTGTTTCGGGTCAAAGCGGCTACCCGTATTATCTCCCAAAGCCCATCCGGAAATCACAGAAGCGATGACAAACGTTAAAATATGCTTCGGGTAAAAAACATGAGACTTGGGATGACTCATTGATACACCTTCAAAGATCATAAAAGGCGGCAGACAGGCTGGAGAAGACTACCGCTGAAAAAAACGGATTCAGCGTTCAAGAAATGACCAAGACTGGACTGGGTGCAGTCTAGTGCAGCTGAGCCTTGATATCCATACAGCCCCCCGTTCATCCTGAGCGGAGTTTGGGTGCCATTGATAATCTGGAGCGTTGGAACGAGGGCTGTACGGATATAAAGGCTAGAGGTAGACAAAGAAATGTTTTGAAATACCCTTTAATTGTAAAAAAATAAGTCTTTAACCCAAAAAAACGACACAGTTTTAATATTTAAGAACTGGCGTTAAAGTGTCGTACGCTGTTTAATAGCCAAACTTAAAGTATTGCATTTCTCTGAAAGGGATTGTTTATGGCTGTCTTTCCGTTTACGACTATTTCCCCGTCTAAGACTATCTTCCCATTGGAAAACCCTGTGCAGCTAGCTTTTACCAACAACATTAGTGAGCGGGCGATTCAAAGCCTGTTCATTAAAACTGAAGGTAAAGAGGTTTTTCAATGTCTGGAAACGTTGTGACCAGAGAGGAGTTTGAGGAGCTTAGGGAAGAATTCAAAGACGAGACCATGGATCTTCGGATAAGGTACAACGATATATCCGAATGGCTTAAAGTCAGGGGAGTGGACGTTGCCGCACAAAGGAGTGCCCTGAATATCCCGACAGCTCAGGGCTTCAGTCTTTACTGGCCAGTTGGTTTAATGTTCGTTTAGCAAAGATAGCAGGTAGGCCCTGAACCCTGAGTTAAAAGGAAACCCGGGGGGCAGATTACTTCCGAAGAGACAGAAAGGACTGCTGCCCATTCTTAATGGTCAGAACCAACTCATCCACACTGTAGCCATCAAATTTATTAACATTATCGATAATGGCGGGTGAAAGCCCTTCTCGCAGAAGGAGTCCATTGACCAGAATGCAGCCGATAGTTCTGGCATTCCCGTCTCTAAAAGGGTGGGTATGTTGAAGATTTCGACAGAGTTCAGCAATAGCGTGGATAATTGCGTCATGTCGCAGCTCGCTGTCCGTTTCAGTTATTTCTTGCAACTTGTTCTCAAAGGCCTGGCAATATTTTATGGATAACTCAATGCCTTTTTGACCTTTAAAATCAATGAAAACCTGGTATGTATAACGATCGAGTCTTTCTATTCTCGGAAAATTGTTCTCGTTAGCCAACTTCGTTATTTCAATTAAGCCATTCTTTGTGAAGTTTTGCCCCCTCACATAACCAACGACCGCTTCGTTCCAGGAGAAGTCTTTAATAATCACATCTGCACGAGCAGACATAACATCGGATGTAGTCAACTCATGAATAGCTTCAAGCTTACTGTAATCCAGGGGTTTATTAGCCAAAATATTACCGGCTTCTTTAAAGGCAGTTAGCATAGCCGCTGCATACCCAGGCTCATCCTCATAACAAAACAGACCTAAACCGTATTCTTCCCAGTGTCCCTCATCAATAAAAAATCTGTACAGCTCATCCAAAGGAAAGCCTTTGAACGGTTCTGTTTGATCCAGCATAGTCTGAACTTCAGCGGACTTCTCAAAAGCGCGACAAATACCCTTTAAAAGGTGGTATAAACGCAAAGAGAGGCGCTGTTCACCTTTTTCGTGATCAATAATAGATTGTTGAATGGCTTCAATACTCATTTCTGAAAGAACAAGAGCGCAAGCCTTGCGTGCAAAGGCCCCAACCTGCTTCTCTTCATGAAAATAATTTGGCAGCTGTTCTATCGAGCTAAGTAAGTCTTCACACTTACTCAAGGTGCTGGAGCTATCCCACTGAAACATAGGCACAGCTTCAAAATTGCTGAGCCATCCGTCGAGCCTCGCAAGGAAATATGCGTAATAAGTATGTCCCCGCCTATCAATAAGCTCCGTTGCTCGTCCCTGATTAAATGCTGCTTTACAACCATTAACGATTTTTTCAAAACTTCGTTCACTCTGCTCAACATTATCAGGAGATAATCTGGTTATTTTTCTGCCCGACAACTGTTTATCAGGAACCTGTGATTCATCCGACGGCAAATCCCTTTTTACGGTAGAAGGACATCGGCCAAAAACAAATCGTGACTGCTCTTTCGAACCAAACAGATATAGGTTCGCATCGCTTATATCGTCAAATGGATGAATCATATTCCGGAGCGCATTAGCAAAATAAGAGGGTATCATTTGATGACTCACTGTCGTTTTTGAAGTATTTCTCTCCCAAACTATTAGTCTCTCGGTCATTTAGTCAAGTGACTTTAAGAAGTTATAGCCCTTGTGGTACGAAAAACAGCGAGAGACACAAGATCCGAATTGCTCTTCATTCGGTGGAAGGACAGTTTTTTTCTGATCGAGCATAACCCCGAATAACCAGACACCGCTTACTTCCAGATGGCTGGTATTATGGCTCAATGTCGTTCAGCAAAGATAGCAGGTAGCCCTTTAGCCTTGGATCCTGAATTAACTTGAATATCGCGTCAAGCTGTTCTGAATCATAACCGGTATTTTGATATAAGATGTTATGAACTATTACCTTGGCAGCCAAAATATCGCGTATATCGGCACTTTCTGTGTGTTTGATTTCTTCAAATAATTCACTTTTTCCTCCCTGTACCCATCTTCTTTTGACCTGTGTATCGAGCTTCCAGAGCGTATGATTGGGGCGGTGAACCAGCCATATAACATCGAGCAGATCGGGCATGGCATTTTTAGCCTTAATGATTCGCTTGTTTGCCTGGCGACGAAGCGGTGAGTCAAAGTTAAATTGATTCAGCGCTGCTGCCTTTATTTCTGGCCGATACTCACTCACGAAAAACGACTCAAGGCCTGTGTTTTTCCAGAAGGATTGGAGATCCGCATTGACCTGACTTTCAAAAAAGCGCCACTCATAAAAGGGAATCTTATTCATTGTAATGGCTTTGGCCAGGCTGATATTGCCTGTAACGAGAATTAACGGATTAGAGAAATAGAGCAAAGCATTGTAAGCATTTTCGTTAGCGATAGTGCCAGGGTTGATAAACGTTATTTTTCTATGTTCTGTGGCAGTGCCGTCAACATAACCCCCTGACTGGTCATTTGACTTGTAACTAACATGACTAAAACCCAGTTCTTTGAGCATTTTCTTAAAGGCTGGCTTTGCAACAGTTGATGCTTTGAGGGGAGTAATGATTTTTACTTCGCCGGGTTCTACTCTTCTGATAATGCCCAAATACTCTTTCAAGAAGGCCTCATCATGGTAATAAGCGGTATAATACGACACATTCTGAATATTTTCTGCCTGAGTATGCAAATCATCATAACCTGTAAGAACATATCCGAGCCAAGGCTTATCACGCAGTAATTTTTTTAAATCCTTGTGCAATGAAGTTGATGCTTTGTCTTTTGATAATTCGTAATGGTCAACTTTGTCGATCAGCTCTGAGTTAAAAGGCAGGCCAATATGCAGTTCACCCAGACCAAATCTTGGCGTAGCAGTAGAGAATTTATGTTGTTCGGTGCTAATGGAGCAGTTCGAAAGATTCTGGCACAAATCATAACCCTCACGGAGGAAGTCTGAGATGTAGTTCATGGTTCGATGACTGATAGGCATACTGTCATAGTTGCTGAAGCCAGATCTCTGGTGAAAGTCTTCTACCAGCCATAAAGAATGAATAAAATTCTTTGCCACACCCTCATTTCTGGCAGCAATATTTGCATACCGACCAACTCCCAGCCAATTGAGTGTTCTGGGGATTCTCATTCCTGCCCAGGTTGATAGGGATAGGATAAAGCTAGCCACCTCCTTCTGAAGCCAGAATGCCTCATCTTCACGTCGTTCATCTTTATAAATCCAATTAATTTTCAGATCAGAAGCTTCAGAAAAATCACGGTATAACTTTTTTTTCTGAGACCAGGTACTCTGTACAGTCAGTTCAACAGGAATACTACTAAATGCTCTATTGCGAAGAAACTCTCTGTTTACTTCCAGTAAACAGGCAAAGTCATCTGTATCTTCTGCTATTGTTGCCAAAATCAACTTTGGCTCACGGGGATAAAAATAAGTTGGCCTGTTGTTCAGTGCAAGTAACCATTTGACTAGGGAAGATTCAAGGTTTACTTCCCTGCCATCCATTTCGACTTCTGTAGCGCAGGCAAATGGAGTCATAAAATTAAAAATAACGATGAACAACTGCATTATTGCTTTAAAGGCTTTGTGAAAATTATTCAGATACATGCCTTATTAGTCTCCTTATGATATGAGAACGGCCTATACGATAATGTTTTACTGGGCACAACGGTTTTCTTCAAAGAATTGACAAAGACAATCCTATTAAGACAATTAATAGTCGTCGTGTAACCCATGTAAACTTCTGCACTCACAGCTTCGATTTATTTCGGATAGTGTCAAAGTGTTAGCAGCCTGACTGAGAATAGACTGCCCCAGGCGGCAACGGTTCCTGCGTTGCTCTGGCTCCTGCATTAATTGAACAGATATAACGTCAACTGTTTCTATGGCTTATGTTTGATCATCAGTGATATCAGGTACTCCCTGAGCCTTGGATCCTGAATTAGCTTGATTAACTCGTCAAGCTGTTCTGAATCATAACCGGTATTCTGATCTAAAATGTGCTGAATCAGTACCTTGGCAGCCAAAACATCCCGTATATCAGCACTTTCTGTGTGTTTGATTTCATCGAATAGTTGACTTTTTTCTCCCAGCCGCAATCTTTCCTTGACCTTTTTATCAAGACGCCAGAGCGCAAGATTGGGGCGATGGACCAACCATATAACGTCGAGCAGATCAGGCATGGCGTTTTTTTCTTTAATAATACGCTGGTTTGTCTGACGACGAAGCACTGAGTCAAAGTTAAATTGATTGAGTGCTGCTGCTTTTCTTTCTGGCTGATACTCACTTACGAAAAACGCCTCAAGGGTGGTGCCTTGCCAGAAGGATTGGAGATGCTCATTCGTGTGACTCTCAAAGTAACGCCATTCGTAAAAAGGAATCTTATTCATTGTGATGGCTTTGGCCAGACCAATATTACCTGTAACGAGAATTAAAGGATTAGAGAAATAAAGCAAAGCATTGTAAGCATTCTCGTTAGCAATAAAACCTGGATCGATAAACGTTATTTTTCTATATGCAGGGGCAGTGCGGTCAACATAGCCACTTGACTGTCCGTTTGATTTGTAATTAACTTCGCTAAAACCCAGTTCTTTGAGCATTTCCTTAAAGGCTGGCTTTACAAAAGTTGACCGTTTAAGAGGTGTAACAATTTTTACTTCGCCAGATTCTATTCTTCTGATAATGTCCAAATACTCTTTCAAGAAGGCTTCATCGCGGTAATAGGCGATATAATACGAAACATGCTGGATAGTTTCTGGCTGAGTGTCCAAATCATTATTATCTGTAAGAGCATATACCAGCCATGGCTTATCGTTCAGTAATTGCTTAAAATCATTATGCAGTGAAGTTGATGTTTTGTCTTTTGATAATTCGTAATTGTCAACTTTCGCGATCAGCTCAGAGTTAAAAGGCAACCCAATGTGCAGTCCACCCAGACCAAATCTTGGCGTAGCAATAGAGAATTTATGTTGTTCTGTGCTAATGGAGCAATTTGAAAGGTTTTGATACACATCATCACCCTCATACCAAAAGTCTGAAATGCAACTCATGGTTCGATGACTCAAAGACATGGTTTTAGGGCTATAAAATCCAGCTCTTTGGTGAAATTTTTCTACCAACGATAAAGAATCAATAAAACTTTCATTGAAGCCTTTACCTCTGGCATAAATATTAGAATACTGACTAATTCCCAGCCAATTGGTTGAACTGGGTGCTCTCATTTCCTCCCAGTTTGATAGGGATAGAGTTAAACTGGAAACCTCCATCTGAAGCCAGGATTTGTCTTCATGTCCTTCATCTTCAAAAATCCAATTAATTTTAAGATCTGCAGCTTCAGGAAAAGCATCGTATAATTCTTTTTGCTGGGACCGGGTAGTCTGTACATTCAATTCAACCGGAATACTATTATTAAAAGATCCATTGCCAAGAAACTCTCTGTTTAATTCCAGTAAACAGGCAAAGTCATCCGTACCTTCTTCTACCATTGTTGCTAAAATCAATTTCGGCTCATTGGGATAATCAACAAATGGACTATCATTCAGTGCAAGCATCCATTTGACTATGGAAGATTTAAGGTTTATTACCCTTCCATCCATTTCGACTTCTGTAGCAGAGGTAATCGAGGTCATAAAACAAAGGGTAACGGCCAGTAACAGCATAATAGTTGTAAAGGCCTTGAGTGCAGAATAACTGTCAGTGAGTTTCAATACAATACGATCATGGGACGAAAGCACTTGTTTCAGATAATTCATAAAGATAATCACCTTAAAACGTATAATGACCCTCTTGTAAACCATCTAACCTTCTCCACTAAACCGCGATCAAGCAGGTGCCGGAACGAGCACCGGATTCTGGTGTCAGTTGGCGTATAAACGTTCTTGCTCCAGATCAAAACTGAGTGGTAATCAGAGTGTATCCCGGTTTCATCAATAAGACACATATAGTAGACCAGTAGCTCCTTTTTACTAGTCCATTTTCACTGGCTCAGAACAGGTTGCGTGATAAACGCGCAAAACTATACGGCAATATTATTCTTTGTACAGCCCATGAGAACAATATTTAACTTATTCAGAGCCGTTTATTCAGAGATTAAGAGGATGATCAAGTGATAATAAACATCAGTACCAGCAATTAGAAAGCAGATAGTTTTAAAACAAGCTACTATTCGCTTGTTATAAGGTTTGGTAGGTCTTACCCGGACAATACTGCTCAATATAGAAGCTTGTATGACATTATAAGGACTGGTAGCTATGATGTTAACCGCGTTATCTAAATTGAGAAAAAAAAACATTCATTTTATCGTTTTATTGATAACCCTGAAGTCTGAGAGTGCTCTTGCACTAAACGAAAAACAAAAAAGCATGTTAAAACAACTCACCCTTCCTGAGTATGAAGAACTTGATAAAGAACTTAAAGAAAAATATTTATACAGGGAAGGTGAAGCTTACATTAATACGTTGATGGCTGATGTTAATAGACGAAAAAGAAACAATTTTTTCAAAAGTAAAAATAGAGAAATAGCTCAGAAAATGGGGGTTAAGGCTAGTGACAATACTACCAAGCCTGGCATACCTTACACTCTATTAAGGACGTTTAATCTTGTTCAGGCAATGATTCATTATGGTAAAGTAGAATCTATCGAGCAAATACCGATAACAAGTGTAGATCAAGTAACGCTTAGAAAAAGTAATCGGGCAGCCAGTGTTGTTGAAAACTATGTAGATAGATTATTATCACAAAGAGCAGAAAAAACGCCCATAAAGGATATGGATTGGATAAGTATGTTCTATGAAAATCGGGCTTATCTAGAGCGAAAAACATCTATTTTTAAGGCAGCAAAAAACAAAGACTTTAATCCTGGATTATCCAATCCATATAGCCCTCTAAATCTTCAGTTACATCTACTACGCAATGGAGAGTTTATATTAAAAAATGTCAAAATAATCCGGAAAGGAAACTTTGAGGATGGAGATAAAATAGTTTTATTCGATAAATCAACATCTGCTCCAACCTCTCCCAAGAGAAACAGCGCATCTAAAGCCAGAGAGATTTACATTGCAACTCATAAACTTCAAGTCTTTCTTAATAAGAAGTATCCAGATAAATTTAAATTAACTATCAATGACGACAACATGTTTGTAGTGTCTTTGGAATTTGTAGCACCCTATGGCTGGTGGAAAGATGCATTTTTTAAAATAACGCTTAATTTTGACAATATTGGCAACAAAATACCAAACGTTTTCATTAAATATGCACCTAAGGTAGCCCACCATTTTACAAATAAACTTTTCTCAACAAAGAGTTATAACTGCTTTTATGGAATCAACTTCGGTGGTTATAAATACTGCTGGTCACACAGCCCCGAAAGTGTACTCTATGGATCAGACAATTTTACCGTAGAAGAACATATTTTGAATATAATCAATTGTTTGACAGCTGACTTCGATATAAGATCAGAAGGAATTCTTTCACATGACTTGCATGCAAGAAGCCCACAGAATGTGATTACAAAAGAAATAATCGACGTAAATGAACGGGTACAAAAAATCAGCAAGTCTGTTTATGTAGAAACGGATCACATTAAGATAGAAGAAAGTGTTCGAGAAAGAATAAAGGAAGGAGAAGATCCATTTTTTGATTATTTGGTAATGGACGATGAGTCCGATGATAAAAACAATATAGAATCAATAAGTACTGATACTTTTATTCCTATCGAAATGCAACCTGAAGCTGAGATTGTAGAATTTGATTATACCTCTATAGGAACTTTTCATGATCTGACCTCTGAAGCCAGGCGAAAATCGGAATTTAAAATACCATTAAATATAGAACCCGTTGTTTATTATAAGAATGAAAAGCTGGATGAGCATAATTTTAAACAGGTTCTGAATAGGATAAGGAAAGGAAATAAAAAAGAAGGAAATATAAAAAACAAACACAAGAAAAGGCATAACATTCTTACGCTGATTGTTAAAGTCCCTGATTATGAAAGGCGAGCGTTTGAAATTGCTGCGGCCCATTCAGATAAATTTTATATTCCAAAGAAGCACTTCCAACTGGCACATTACTTGAAAGCTGACGAAAGCACAGTAGGCAAACCCATAAAATGGGAAATACACATAGTTGAAAATAAGAAATTAGCAAAAGCTAATAATATGGTTTATCAGTATAAACTCATTTTACCTCTAAAAAGACAAAGGACAACAGAACGCTATAGAGGAGGATCTCAGTATGACAATCAAGCTAATATTTGGATACCCACTGTTAGAGAAAATATGTCGGAAGTTGAAAAGAAATTCACTTTAATGTCAATGTATGACTTATCTCGCAATAAATTTAAAATTCCGAATAATCTAAAAAAAGCCGCTGTTTCAAATCTGGGTAATAACATTATTACCAAATCATTATTAATGCCACAGGACGATAAATGGTTACCAACTCTGAGCCACTTGGATTTATTGCTACAAAGAGTTGAAATGTCGCTCCTTATAAGCCATGAGGACTATTCAACCGCCAAAGAAAATAATGTTTTTTTTGAAAGCGTCATTGAAGGAAATATTGAAAAAAATGTTATCACGGATATGTCATTTTTCATTGGATACCTGGCTCCAAACCTGAGAGTTATATCCACTATGAGCGGTCCAGATAAGGCAGAAATTATTTATCGTATTGTTATAAATTATCTCATAGAAATATGTGTCAGAACTCTTCTAGACAACGAATTTGATGCAAGTACTGGAATAGTCAAACAACTTATTGATAAACCGGAGCAATTTAGACTGGAGGACATCTATGCTGCCAACAAAAAAGGTATTTCTGTAGCTTTTAATGTATTACAAATCACTGATTTTATTTTTACAAAAATTGTTTTTAATCCTATTAATACAGGTAATTTAGAACTTTCTTTTTATGATAATGAAGTAGAAAACCTTCACATTATTATCAAGAGCATGCGCAAAATTATTGATGATGAGAAAAATCTTATCCCATTGTTTTTGAGTCACTTGTTGCCTGTCGCGAGACATTACTCCAGCGATATGGATTTCGAAAGCAGCCAATTTTTAAATAAGTTTACGTTAAGCATTTTAGAAAAATACGGAAGTCGTACAAAAAATAGAGATGTGAAAGTTTCTCTGCAAGCGTTTCTTAAAAAAACTGAACAAAACTCGAGTTTTTTCAGTAAAAAGAAAACAGATGAATTAATCTTTTTATTTAGGAAAAACACTCCGAATCTTCTCATTAATTTTCCAAATGGACATGGTCAGTTCAGACAAACCTGTTACCATTGTGGTGAAATTTACGAAACTAAAAACCCCATAAGAGGCAAAGGACGCCGGACAAACAAAACCACTGGCGAACCGAAAGAAACGCTAGTAAGACCTTTTCACAAGGAATGCATGGAACAGGACAGATGCATCAGGAAACAAGTAGGGCAATTATATAACAAGATGAAAAAGGGATACCCCAAAAAACAATTAGTTGCTCCCGTTTCTTACTATAACCCTGTCCCCGCCGGTTTTGAGCTGATAAGAATTAATGGCGATGGTAACTGTATGTACTCGTCCATTGCAGAGATATTCAACAGGATTAAACGTTCAAGACAAGCAGGCGCATGGAACCAGCAAAAGGTAAGACAAATCATGAATTACAACCTTCGTCAAATTTATTCCATGATTGAGGATCATCCTGATCATGAAAAACTGATACAAGAGCTTGAGCTAATATTAGGGATCGATTCTGGTATGATTCCAGCCATTCTCGATAATAATATAATTACTGATTCAACCTCTTTCGCTGAATCGGAGTTAGCAAAATTGCAACAATATGGCAGTGTGCAACTAATTGCTTTGCTAGTGCCAACACAGGGTGTATGGTTTCCGGTAATTACACAAGGTGACTACGGGTCTAATTATGAGATTTATGACCTGAATCGCTGGGTTAATTTTGCTCCTAACCTTTTGGCTATTCTGTTACAGAACCCAAATTATGCATTTCCTGATCTCTCAGAAAGTCAAAGGGAAATACTTTTACAGTTATTGCTAAACCAACATTTCGATCAAGCTGTACTCTTCGCCTCAAACCTTACAATAGCCCCTCATCAAGCTTCTCATTATCTTATTCATTACCCTGGTTCAGCGGCTCTCCTGGAACACTTTGATGCCGCAGTAAGACTTGGAACGCCCCAGAATAGAGAGGCTGATTTGTCACATACCATTCAGATACATGAGTCGTTTGAAGATCCTTCTAAAGATGGAAATAATAAAAGTAACGAGCTTGACCCCGATTCTTCAGTTTCAACCAATGATACTAAACGTGTGACATTACAGGATCGCAATCCCTTATCCCTAATGATTCAAACAAGTGCTAAAGCACTCCTAACCACGCCAGAGAATAGTATGTAAGTTAACGCCCTGTACACACGCTGTGGGAGCTGGCAAAAGGCAGTAATCGCGATTATAAAGTAGCCTCACCAGCTTCCATATATCTGGCTGCATACCTTATCAGACATTCTGTGATATGAACGCTCCCTTCGCAAAAAGTTTTATGAAACACAACCGTATGCTTAGGAGAGTTCAAAAAACCTCCCGGATTAAAGCAACTGTTCTTAGGGTAGACATTAAGCCCCACCCACAGCACAAAGACCTAATCTTGTACGCC
>NZ_JAHHPQ010000161.1:0-12437 GCF_024606245.1 Endozoicomonas sp. SESOKO2 | reverse complement strand
CTCAATTTCTTGCAATCCTCGCTACGGACGCTTAAGTCCGACAGGCTGCTAGTCTCTTCTGGCTATTCCGGTGCGGTTGCTGTTTGAGCCGGTATATTCATCTCCAGATTTATCAGGCGTTCAGTGCCAGATTAAAGTTGAGATTTCTCTTGCTGTCAGGTTATGAGTGAACCCTGTCACTTAAATGACTCGCCCAGCTTTGACTAAGTTGAATAGAGGAATGAAATTATTGCAGGACGCACATGGCTAATGTTAACAAGACTTCGCAGGACGACAGTATCCTGTATCACCTCAGGATGGCTGCCATCAGTATTAGAAAGGCAACCTCTCTGGTTTTTGGTAAAGCCAGAGCTTTCTGCCGAAGTGTCGGTGCTGTCCTGATTCCTACCCGTCTTAAAAAAAGCCAGGATTCCTTTAAACCGCCTGCGTCATCTCTGAACCAACGTTCCATAACACCTATGGGACCCCAAAGGCTATCAGCAGTACTAAAAGGCTATTCGTTTGCTGAAATAGATGCATTCAAGGGCGATTTCAAACTCCGGATTAAAGAAGTTATGGATGATATCGTCGCTATTGAAGGCGAGAAAGAACCGGAGCTATACAAGAAAATACAGATCAGCCTTCTTCACAGAATTGATGATTGCCCCTCCCTAAATGAGATGCTGGTGTTGTTGAATGATGTGGTGCCAGAGCCCTATCAGAAGAGGCTCTGTATGAGCTTCCTAAAGATCGGGCGGGACACCGGGGCCAATTTGGGGTTGTCAGAACAGGGCCGTTTATGGCTGGAATCCACAATTCGAAATGAATCGTTTGAAGAGTTAAAGGAAAATCTGTTTCAGCGATTCAAATCCGAACTGGGTCAATCCACTGAATGGCTGGCTGAAGGTTTTAAAGAATACACAGCGAAAGAACGCAGTTTTTTGCATTCGCTTCAGATGGCTGAAGATATACCCGCAATGGTTTCATGTTTCGATAACCACTTTGAGCATTGCGAACAATATGGCTACCTTCTGAAAATGAAAAAACTTGTGGAGCAGGCTGGATATCGCCTGAAAGCTCTTAAGGTAAAGGTTCCGCTGCTGGCTTATGCCGATGAATTGAGTGCGTTCAAAGAGAAAATTTTCCCTCTCCTGGAACTGATTCATAAGAATGAAGAGGAGCAGATAGACAGTCGATCCGGCCTCAGAAAAGATCAAATCAGTGCACTGGCCCTGAGTTTGATGAAGGCCAGCGATATCAATGACGCCTTTGCTGTGATCAAACAGGAAGCACCTTCAAAATACGCGAAAAACCTGCTGACTGCCTTCAAAGAAATCTGTGTGGAAACCGGCGATGAGGCGCGGTTGGATCCATCCATAAGGCAGTATCTGGAAGATCGTGAAAACTGGGCTGAAGACACCTCCTTAGACTTACCCTGGAGTCATGTGTCTGAAGACATGGAGATGGTAGTCCGTCTGCAGAAAGAGCTGCTGGTTGATATTGACAATGTGATCCAGGGAATTTCGGAAGCATGTCATGCGAAGGCTGATGTAGAAGAAAGGGTTGAGGAGGAAGAGTCTGATCCGCCTGGAATAAAATACGTCGTCGTTCCTTATGCCGAGGTCAGACCGGAAGAGCTGCCAGAAGTTAAAGCGCTGAAAGCCCTTGAGACAAGGGTAGAACGCTGTGTTTCTTATGAAGACATGGTCAAAGAGGTGATCGAGCGTGCGCCCGAAAAATACACCAGACATCTGTTGGGTGGATTGAAAGAAAATTATCAAAACCTGAAAGACGCTAATAAGGAACCCTCTGGTTCGCGGGAGGTTTTACAAGTTTCCGATGTTGCGTCGGTTGATATTGACGAATTAAGAGATTTCGAGGTGTCTTTAGATGAGGCTCTAGCCTTAAATAACGCTCGTGATCCTGAAAAAAAATATAATCTGAATCGAATGTATGTGGGGGATGAATTAAAAATAACAATGCTAAAGACATCTGATGATTCTCAAGGAGAAAAAACATCAGATGATCAGCAAGATTTTTTGTGTGACCTTGTATCTCAAGGCGGTACAAAAAAAGTTTTTAAAATTAATATAAAAGGTAAAGGTTTTGCCATTGCAGTGCCGGCGGAAAGTTATCAAGTGGAGCGCTGGGATACCGCGTTAAAGGAAACACAGTCAACAGAACAACTCAGGCAGCTAGGTTTTAACACGCTCTCTTATCATAAAAACGTTCTTGTCGAGATAGACGGTGTGACTGTTCCCGCAATCGTTATGCCTTTATTTGACGATCTTGATGGACACATTGCTGATGATAAAAGCGCATATAATCTCGATTCGTTTATAGATGACATGGTTGTTAAAGATCAGATTACTGGAAAGGAGTTACAGGTTAAAGAAATTCCTGATGAAGAGGTATTTTTTGGCGTACTCCAGCATGCTATTCGAGAAGTGGCTGCATTGGTAAAAAATAAGATATATCTGGAACCTGACTCAATTAACTATCAGATATCGGAGTCTGGTGATGTTGAGTTGTTTTTGTTTGATTTACCAAAAGAGATAATCAAAACAGACTTCACACAAGATGCTCTATGCAGAGCTTATGCTTCTAGCTTGATAGATTGTTTTGTTGACTGTATGAAGGATAGGTATTGCATAGGATTTGATACAAGTCATAAAAACTTAAAATTCAGGAAAAAATTAGCTGACATGATTAATCAAGCTGCAATACCTGATGGATTCCGTAGATCTCGCAGGGGAAAAAAGCAAAAGAACAAACACTCCTGATTATTTTCTACGGTTGATGCTCAGGCTCATCGATTACAGGAGCCAAGTTCTCCCCACTGTATCAGGTCTTCGATAAAATTAGCCTTTCGTTAAGGAGGCTTTATCTGGAAAATGCATGTTTTGTTTTCTGACTGTTGATGCGTCCCGATATGAACTTGCTGTTATTGACTCCTACCGATTTTATTTCTGAAAGCCGCGTCAGGCTGATAGGCAGACCCCTTCAGCACGTCCTGAACGTTCATCGCTCTCAAGCCGGTGACAGGATCAGAGTAGGGCTGCTGAATGGAGAAATGGGTGAAGGCGTCATTGTTTCTCTGACGGATCAGGCAATGGAGTTGGATGTATGTCTGAACAAAAAGCCTCCTGAGCCTCTACCTATGACCATTCTGCTGGCGTTACCCCGTCCGAAAATGCTGAAAAGGATTTTGCAGCATTTGTCGTCTATTGGAGTTAAAAAAATCATCCTTATGAACAGCTACCGGGTTGAGAAAAGCTTTTGGCAGTCGCCCTGGTTGTCAGAAGAAAAAGTGCGTGAGCAGCTTATTCTCGGGCTGGAGCAGGCAAGGGATACGCTGTTGCCAGAAATTATTCTTGAGAAACGCTTCAAGCCTTTTGTTGAGGATCGCTTGCCAGCCATTATGGAAGGCAAACGTTGTTTTGTAGCCCATCCTGTCGGCGGAGTCCCTTGCCCTCATCAGGTAGACGATGAGGTGGTTCTGGCGATTGGGCCTGAAGGTGGGTTTATCCCCTATGAAGTGGAAAAGCTGGAGGAGGCAGGGTTTGATCGGGTTCATCTGGGCTCAAGAATTCTTCGGGTTGAAACCGCTGTCACCGCGCTGACCAGTAAATTGTATGACTGAATCCCATTTTACACGCTCTTGCGGTTTAGGTATGTTGTAAGCACAGCCTTCCTGTTCGCAGGGTGAGTGTATGGATACACAATGCAACTTTACGTTGCCCACATTGAGCCATTTTTCAAAAACTCTGGCGTTCATTCTTCTGTTTCTCTTGAACGGAAAACTTATAGCCGCTGACAAAGGTGTGTTGCTGGATGAACTCTATGATAACGCTCAGCTGGAACAACAGCTTGGTTGGGTATTGTCCAGCATGACCATTGACCAGAAGCAATACACACTGCCACCAGAAGTGGTGAATACGGTTAATCAGGTCGTCAAGGTTCGCTACAGTCCGGGTCTTTTTAAATCTTCCATGGAAGCCACTCTAGATGAAGCGTTGAGTGTCGGTGAATTACTGAAACTTCTGGACTGGTATAACTCATCACTAGGGCAAAA
Organism: Endozoicomonas sp. SESOKO2; assembly: GCF_024606245.1. Classification (NCBI taxonomy): domain Bacteria; kingdom Pseudomonadati; phylum Pseudomonadota; class Gammaproteobacteria; order Oceanospirillales; family Endozoicomonadaceae; genus Endozoicomonas; species Endozoicomonas sp. SESOKO2. The sequence goes on along the minus strand of NZ_JAHHPQ010000161.1, from coordinate 8,383 downwards.
AATTCTGCGTTTGGAAATGGAGGCTAACGATCCTCGCAATGCACTTCGTATGCAGGCTTACATTGAAGACAAATTATCCCGAGAGTTACCTCGAACCAGTCGCATACGTCTGATTGAAGAATTGATGGAAACGCTGGATGCGGTTGAACTCGGTACGGAACTAGCTGCCAGTGCGTCGGTGGGAGCCAAGCGCATACTTCATGAAGTGATGCCGATCAATGATGGGCGTCCTTTAAGGCCGCCTGAGGTGCTTAAAGCCAGGGAAAAACCGGTCATTCGTAAAGGGATGAATGACCATATGAGGTACGTTTATCTCTATACCTATCGAAGCTTGCCTGACAATGAGATTCGCGCTTACCTGAATTTTGCCAGAAGCACCGCCATGCAGAATTTCCAGCGTGGTCAGATTCAGGCTATAGCCCGAATTCTTTAGCTCATCTCCTGGGGGTCAACGTCCAATGTCCAGCGCAGGTTTTTTGGCAGTTTCATGGAATCCAAATGTTTGACGGCAATATCCAGTAGGCGATGCACAGAAACACGTTGGTCTCCCTGCAAAAACAGCTGGTAACGATAGCGCCCCTGCCTTTTTTCCATAGGAGCCGGGATGGGGCCCAATATCCTGGCAGGGCTTTCCTGGTGGTGGTTTAGTAAAACATTCCTGAGACTTTTTAGTAGATTCTCACCCGCTCCCGCCATAGACGACTCCGTTCTGAACAAAGCCAGATAGCCTTCAGGCGGCAGTTTGAGCTGTTTTCGTTCACTCATCAAACTGTCTGCAAAGCGACTATACGGTTGGCTGACCAGCATCTGCAAAGCAGGATGCTGAGGGTTATGAGTTTGAATGATGACATGTCCCGGTTTTTTTTCTCTACCAGCCCTGCCAGCAACCTGAAGGATCAACTGTCCGGTTTTTTCCAGTCCTCTGAAATCAGAACTGAACAGACCGGAATCGGCATTGACTATCGCTACCAGCGTGACATCGGGGAAATGATGGCCTTTGGCCAGCATTTGAGTACCCAATAGTATGCAGGGTTTGCCGGTGTGGATCGTATCCAGAATCTCTGAAAGCGCATTTTTTCGACGAGTCGAATCTCTGTCCACTCTGATCAGAGGGGTATTCGGGAACATTTGCTCCAAAATTTGTTCACACCGTTCGGTACCCTGACCCACAGGCTGGAGGTTTTTGCTGTGGCATTTTGGACATGACCAGGGGATAGCAGTTTGATAATCACAGTGGTGGCAATGCATATGAGGTGGCAGGCGATGCAGTGTCAGGTGGGCATCGCAGTGCGGACAATCGGTCACTTCACCGCAATCGTGACAGATCAGGGAGGGGGCGTAGCCTCTGCGGTTTAAAAAGACCATGACCTGTTCGCCCTTATCAAGGGTAGTCTGCATTCTTGTTATAAGGCTCTGGGCAAACCCTTCATGGAGTAACTGCTGACGGATATCGAGTAGTTCCAGAGTCGGTGGACGGGAATGCCCGGCCCGACTGCTGATCTCCATGTGACTGTAACGACCTTTTCTGGCGTTTATAAGGGTTTCCAGAGAGGGCGTGGCAGATCCCAGGACGACGGGGCAGTCTGCTATTTTTGCCCGGTATATAGCCATATCCCGGGCATTGTATCTGAGGGTATCCTGCTGTTTGTATGAGTTGTCATGCTCTTCATCAACAATAATTAATCCCAGCTTGGGTAAAGGCGTAAAAATGCCTGAGCGGGTAGCAATCAATACCCCGGCTATGGAGCGACTGGCAGCAAGCCAGCCCTGAAGACGTTCGCCATCACTCAATCCAGAATGAAGACAGACCACAGGGACAGAAAAACGGCTGCGAAATCGTCTGACGGTTTGAGGCGTCAGACCAATTTCAGGAACCAGAACAAGAACCTGTTTACCGGCTTTGAGCGTCGCTTCGATGGCCTGGAGGTAGACTTCTGTCTTACCGCTTCCGGTGACGCCATCCAGTAAAACAGGGTGAAAAGAGGGGGATGCCAGAATGCCTTTAAGAGCAAAAGCTTGTTCAGAGTTCAGTGTCAGGGGCTCTTGTTTTAATGGGTTTGTATGTTCAGTGAAATATCGGTCAACCCGCTCAACTTCTCGAACAACTACCCGTTGTTTCTTTTGCAATTGGGTGAGAATAGTTTTGCTAAAACCGACTTCCCGGAGCTCAGTCTCTGATAGACCTTCAGGGTATTTTTCCAGCCATTGCAGGGCCTTGAGCTGTTTGTGAGCTCTTTTCAGGGATTGGGTGATGGCTTCATCAAGCGGAGCAGCAAGGCTCCAGAGTGCTATTGTTTCCCGGGTTACAGGCTTTCCCTGTCGAAGAGCCTTGGGTAATGCCTGAAGCAAGGTTTCTCCAAGGCTGTAGTGATAGTAACTGGATGCCCAGCGGCAAAGTTGCATGATGTCTTCAGGAATCAAAGGGACCCGGTCAGGAACGGCAGAGACTTTTCTGAGCTTTTCCCTGGGGTGGTCAGATTCCTGTTTAATGGCTTCGATTATGCCAACCAGCTTTCGGGGTCCAAAAGGAACCTGAACTCTCATACCCGGTTGAAGGTTCGCCTTATTATCTGGCGGAAGATAGTCGAACATCTGCCTCAATGGGGTGGGTACGGCGACGCTGAGATAATTATCGTCACATGAGGTCATGAGGCTGCTGTTCAGTGGCTAATGGCGTTTCAATGATTAATGCTGTCAGAAGTCTTCCGACAGAAGTCCTCACCAGTTTAACCTGAGTTGCGGTTCGGTTGAAATGAACAGCCAGTGAAATACCGGTATTTGATTGACGGGGATACTTTGGTATGATTCCGCCTCAATTTTCCAGGGTCACTGACTGGCAGTCTCCGAGCAGTACTTTCGAGTCACTGCTCGGGTATGCCTGTATGTGACCATTTCGCGTGCGGTGCCTTGGCCGGGTTGCTATTAGCCAGAGACCGGGTGGCGGCACGCATTGTTTTGAGGTAGATCCCATGAAGCCGGAAATCCATCCGAATTACGAAGAAATCGAAGTTACCTGCTCCTGTGGTAACAAGATTAAGACTCGCTCTACTCTGTGCAAAGACCTGCACATTGAAGTTTGCTCCAAGTGCCATCCATTCTACACCGGCACTCAGAAAGTGATGGACACTGGCGGTCGTATCGAGCGCTTCACCAAGCGTTTCGGCAAGGTTGGTGCTCGCAAGTAAGGATTTCTGATGCTTGCATTTTAGGTGGCTCTCAAACAGCCATGAGTCAGAAGCGGTCATGAACTATAGACAGCATGGGTTGAAAATACCGCTATGCTTGTTCGAAGAATGATTCGAAAGGTAGCATAATGATTTCTTTTGACCTTCCTGGCTGTGCAAAAAAGGCGATTCACACTTTTGTGGGCGCCTTTTTTTATGTCTGGATATTTTTCTCGATCTCTCCTCTATACGCTACTACGTCCTGTACCCTGAAAGGCCCTTCAGAGACTGTAAAGTGGGACTACATCGCTGACGGCGATTCACTAACGCTGAAGGATGGCCGTAAAATTCGTTTCCCCTCTATCAACACGCCTGAAATAGCCCATGAAAATAAGTCGGCAGACCCCTTCGGTGATTTAGCCTCTCTGACCCTGAAACAGCTGTTATCAGGCACGCAGAAAATCAGGATTCAGGCTGTTGGAAAAGATCATCATGGTCGGGTGCTGGCCCATCCCTTTCTAATGGACGGTCGATCCATCGAGTCGCTGCTTATCGAGAAAGGTCTGGCTTACCAACTGTTTTCTGAAGAGCCTGATGCTTATCGACAATGTCTGAAGCGGCAGGAAGCAGAAGCCAGAAGAGAGAAAATAGGTGTTTGGTCAAAAAGTCCTGTTCTGGATATCAGGGCCGACAGGTTGAAGCCGGGTTTTGCAATACTCAGGGGCAAGGTCGTTGAGGTTGCTAATCCCAAAAAGAGTGATTTTCTTTGGGTGGAAATGGATGGCCCGGTGGTTATTCGTGTGCCCAAATCCTCTTTAGATGCAGCGTGGCTGAAAGGTCTGATAGGTCAGCGTATTGAGTTCAGAGGTTGGCTGGTTGATCGCAAGGAGAAAAATAAGGGAGAAGGTCGTTATAAGCGTTGGATGGTAGGTATTTACAGCCGCGATGGTATTCAAAGGTTAGAATAATGCCCTTGTAAGCCCGGTGGGTGGTCTGTCTTTTTGTATGGAAGACATTTGATTGCATTCGCGTAGTAAAGGTTGGCACAAAATGTTTTGCTTATGCTATAGGCATCTCGTTTTCGGCATTAATCCGGATGCCCGGTCTGTAGATATACTTTTCCGGCCGACTGAATCCTTGTTCGATAAACGGTGATCCTATATTCTCCACTCTTACGATCTCATATTTTCATCAGGATTAAAGTACAAGGATATGAAGCAAGCCGCTCTGGATTACCATGCCCAGCCAAAACCCGGAAAGATCTCGATTGAACTGACCAAGCCAGCCGAGACTGCCAAAGATCTGTCTCTGGCCTACAGTCCGGGTGTCGCAGAGCCAGTGCGTGAAATCGCTGCTGACCCTGAAAATGCCTACAAATACACCATGAAAGGTAACCTGGTCGCGGTGATCAGTAATGGTACAGCGATTCTTGGCCTGGGTAACCTTGGCGCACTTGCCAGTAAGCCTGTTATGGAAGGTAAGGCTCTGCTGTTCAAACGCTTCGCCGGAGTCGATTCCATTGATCTGGAAGTGGACTGCGAAAGCCCTCAGGATTTTATTGACACAGTTAAGCGGGTTGCCGGCAGCTTTGGTGGTATTAACCTTGAAGATATCAAGGCGCCAGAGTGCTTTGAAATCGAACGTCGTCTGATTGAAGAGTGTGATATTCCTGTATTCCACGATGATCAGCATGGTACGGCCATTGTCACTGCCGCAGGTATGTTGAACGCTCTTGAGATTGCCGGCAAGAAGATCGAAGAAGCTCGTCTGGTTTGTCTCGGTGCCGGTTCCGCAGCCATCTCTTGCGTCAAGTTGCTGATCAGCTGTGGCATGAATCCGGCCAATATTTTTATGCTGGACAGCAAAGGCGTTATTCACACAGAGCGTGATGACCTTAACCAGTACAAGGCCTTGTTTGCGGTTGAGACAGATTGCCGTAACCTGGACGACGCTATTAATGGGGCTGATGCTTTCCTGGGGTTGTCTGGCCCTGACCTGCTGTCTTCGGATCAGCTGGCAAGGATGGCTGAGAATCCTATTGTATTTGCCTGTGCCAACCCTGATCCTGAAATTCGTCCGGAGCTGGCCAAAAAAGTACGCTCTGATGTCATCATGGCAACAGGTCGGTCTGACTATCCAAATCAGGTGAATAACGTACTTGGCTTTCCGTTCATCTTCCGTGGTGCTCTGGATGTTCGTGCCAGTCGTATCAATGAAGAGATGAAGGTGGCTGCTGTTCACGCTATTCGTGAACTGGCTAAGGAAGCAGTCGTTCAGGAGGTCATTGATGCCTATGAGGGAGCCGAGCTGAGCTTTGGCCCGGAATACATCATTCCCAAACCGACTGATCCTCGTCTGCTGGGTTCTGTTGCTGCCGCAGTGGCAAAGGCTGCTGTAGATTCTGGGGTAGCCCGTCAGCCTTATCCTGCCCATTATCCTCTGCAGTCTCTGGACGATATATAAGCCTGAGATTCAGTTGTTAAAAAAGCCCGGCCTGGTTTTCAGGTGCGGGCTTTTTTGGGTTCCTGAAGCCTGGCCCGATCAGAACTGGCAAAAAAGTCAGAACCTCCGGGCGCGACGGAATCTTAGAACAAATCTTCCGGTTTGAGTGAGCCGCTATCTTCCGGGGAGGGACTCCTTCCCTCGCTCAGCCTCTTGGGTGTATTTTCTTTCCTGAACACTTCGAAAATGGCTTCAGGATCGCCTTGCTTTGCCAGCTGTCCTGTTCTTGGATCAATTCGAACCGTTTCTATGCCTGCTGGCTGAGGCAGGCGTCTTATCGGTTGATCTGCCAGAGCGGTTTTCATGTAACTGATCCAGATGGGAAGAGCGGCATTGGCTCCAAACTCCCAGCGACCCAGGGAGGAGAAGTTATCCATGCCGACCCAGACACTGGTAAGCACATCAGGGTTAAATCCGACAAACCAGGCGTCCTTACTGTCATTTGTGGTACCTGTCTTACCACCAATATCGTGACGTTCAAGGACTCTTGCTCTTTTACCGGTGCCTTTCCAGATAACATCGCGCATGATGTCGTTGAGGATATAATTGACCCGTCTGTCCATAACGGACTCAGCTTCATTGACAGCTTCAACAGAAGCCAGAGGTTTGTCCTCCGGCAGAGGTGCGGTTGAGGTTTCAGTCACCTGTTCTGAGACTAATCCTTCTTCAGCAGTCGGTTCCTTCCCGCAGTCCCGACAGACAGTCACCGGATTGGCCTCGAATACGGTGTCATCCAGAACATCGACTCTCTGAATCAAGTAGGGCATCACTTTGTATCCGCCGTTGGCAATCGTAGCGTAACCTGTGGTCAATTCCAGCGGTGTCATGGAAACGTTACCCAGAGCCAGAGAGAGGTTTCGGGTTAGAGTGTCCTCAGGCAATCCAAGCTTAGTCAGGAAGTTTACGGTGCGCCTGACACCAATTTGCCTGAGGATGCGAATCGAGATCAGGTTCCTTGAGCGATAGAGGCCTACCCTGAGTCGCGTTGGGCCGTTGAACTTCATATTGTCATTATTCGGGCGCCAGATGCCTTCAAGTCCCTGGTCAGTGAAAACAACAGGAGCATCGTTGATGATGGTAGCGGCGGTCAGCCCCTTGTTCAGAGCAGCCATGTAGATGAAAGGTTTGAAAGCTGAACCCGCTTGTCGGATAGCCTGTGTGGCACGATTATACATGCTGTCGTAGAAATTGAAGCCGCCTACCAGGGCAAGAATAGCTCCATTTTCCGGACTCATGGAAATCAGCGAAGATTGCGCCTGGGGTTCCTGGGTTAAACGAAAGCGACCGTCAGGCATCTTTCTCACCCAAATCAGGTCACCGGGCTTCAGGATGTCTGACGCCTGTCTGGGGTTGTAGCCATAAGCATTAACATTGATAAAAGGCTTTGCCCATTTGAGGTTGTCCCAGTCAATGTGATCGGTTTTGTCCTCTTTCATCAGGATTGTCACCGATTGATCTTCTACCGCGGTGACCACAGCAGGAATCAGGACAGCGGTAGAATGGGTCTCTTTCAGAGTCTGTTTCCAGATAGTCGCTGCATCTTTTTGCTGTTGAATGAAGGACTTACCTTCTTCGTCCTCATTCAGGTTGCTAACGGGTCCCCGATATCCATGCCTTTCTGTATAAGCGAAAAGACCATTGGCAACGGCTTCGTTAGCGGATGTTTGTAAGACACTGTCAACGGTAGTGTAAACCTTGAAGCCTTCCGTGTAGGTTTCCGGGCCAAACCTCTCAATCATTTCCTGACGAACCATCTCGGCAATGTAAGGGGCCTGCAGTTCAATTTTGGGGCCGTGGTAACTCGCTGTCACCGGAGCCTGAACAGCCTCTTCATAATCCGCATGGCTGATGTAACCCAAATCATACATTCTGCCAAGAATCCAGTTTCTGCGAACCTGTGAACGTTCGGGGTCATTGATTGGGTTATAACGGGAAGGGGCCTTGGGCAGTCCCGCGATCATGGCCCATTGAGCCAGATTGAGTTCATCGATGGATTTGCCGTAATAAACCTGTGCCGCAGCCTCGACTCCGTAGGCGCGGTTACCCAGATAAATTTTATTGAGATAGAGCTCAAAGATTTCGTCTTTGGTCAGTCCCTGTTCAATCTGTAGAGCCAACAGAATCTCGTTGAACTTTCTGGAGAATACCCGTTCGTGACTCAGGAAGAAGTTTTTCGCCACTTGCATGGTGATCGTACTGCCCCCTGACTGGATGCGACCGGTTGAAGCAAGCTGAAGTGCAGCCCGCATCAGACCCATAATATCGACGCCATGGTGGTGGTAGAAGCGATCATCTTCGGCAGCCATGAACGCTTTTATCAAGGGTTTGGGGGCATCTGCGAAGTGGATTGGTGTTCGGCGCATTTCGCCAAACTCTGCGATCAGTTTTTCGTCCTTTGAAAAGACGCGCAGAGGCGTCTGCAGGTGAGTATCTCGCAGGGTATCAACTGAGGGTAGCGAAGGGCTCAGATAGAGATAGGCACTGGCTGCTATCAGGGTAATGCCACTGACGGCTGCCAGGCCACTCCAGAGTAGAAATTTTAAAATTTTTACCGATCGATTCATGCTTGGCTGATGTCCAGTTCTGGCTTGAGGAGGCTGACCGGGAATAGACAGTTTCCTGGCAGTTACAGGAGGGGCATTATAAAGGGAAATGTTCAATTTCCCTAGCAGCCTGTCGGACTTAAGCGTCCGTAGCGAGGATTGCAAGAAATTGAG
>NZ_JAHHPQ010000160.1:0-15665 GCF_024606245.1 Endozoicomonas sp. SESOKO2 | reverse complement strand
ATAGTAACGTGGTCAAAACAGCGTCTTTCAGCCCCGATGGCTGCCATCTGGTGACCACCGGTGAAGATGGCGTGGCAATAATCTGTGGCCAGAAGGCCGGTAAGGGTGGATTATGGGAAGAAAAAGCCACCATCGACCATGGTGGTTATGACCACGTCAATTCAGCCACCTTCAGTGCCGATAGCCGTCATATGGTTTCTGCCAGTCACGATGGCAGAGTGATAATTTATGGCCATGACGACGATGGATTGTGGAAAATAAAATCCGAAATTGAACATGGTGGTCCGGTCAGCTCAGCCACCTTCAGTGCCGATGGCCGCCATGTGGTGACTGCCAGTGAAGATTATACGGCGATAATTATTGGCCAGGAAACTGATGAATCATGGGTAGAAAAAGCCTCTGTTTACCATTGGGAACCGGTCATATCAGCGTACTCCTCCAACCAGCGGGCTTTGGCTTTTAAAGCCGGATCTCTGGGGTACAGCGCCAAGAAAAGGGAGAAACTCCATGGGAGCTGAGACGAGGACCTTTTAGAGAGTCTGACTTTTCCTGTCTGCCTCCCGGTCAGTGGACACTTCTGGTTCAGGCTATGGATCACTGGGTTCCCGATGTTCACTCGCTGCTGGATTACTTTGACTTTCTGCCCTCCTGGCAACTTGAAGACATTATGATCAGCTATGCAATCGATGGGGGTTCAGTGGGTCCTCACTACGATCATTTTGATGTTTTCCTGATTCAGGCCGAAGGTCAAAGACGCTGGCAAGTCGGCCCGGTCTATGATGCTACCTCACCGAAACTGGAAGACACTGACCTTCACATCTTGTCAGAGTTTGAAGTTCTGCAAGATTATGTCCTTGAACCCGGCGACATGCTCTACCTGCCACCTGGTATCGGTCATCATGGCGCAGCCGAAGGTGAATGCATGACTATTTCAGTAGGCTTTCGGGCTCCCAGCCATCGCGAGATTCTGATGCAATTTACTGACTTTATCGCCGACCGGTTACCAGAGAGCCTTCGCTATTCAGACCCCGACCAGACTTTGCCCGAGCAAAAAGGCGAGATTGATGAAAAAGCCCTGGATCGTCTACAGAAAATTCTGAAAACGCATATTGAAGATCGCTCAATGCTGGCAGAATGGTTTGGAGAGATGATGACTCAACCCAAACATGAGCAGCCATTGGAAGAACACTGGCAAAGTTGGGAAGCGCTTAAGGAAGAGGCTGAAGGGATTGATCTGGTGCTCAATGAGGGCTCAAGGCTCGCTTTCAGGCAAGAGAAAAATCACCTGACACTGTTTGCTGATGGTGAGGCCTACGAATGCCAGTCTGCAGACGCAGCGAATCTGGCTCAACAGATGTGTCAGCACTCGCAACTGGCATCCGATCAATGGCACTCTGTCGTGGACAATGAAGCTCGTGAGTTGCTACTCCGCTTGATTAACGCGGGCTGTATCTACCCGCTCTTTGAGGCAGAGACAGAGGACTGATGAATAATATTCTGTTATTGGTCGAACGCTTAAACCAAAAATAACAACCAACCAGCGTGGCAAATGATAGCCTTAGCGCTTTCATTTGCCACTTTTCACCTTCAGAAAAGTTAAAACTGATATCTCTGGTAAGAACATCTCTTCGGGTGCTGTAGTTCTGCTTCTTTTACAGATTAACCCGTCATTTTTGGCTTTAAAGCTTTACTGACCAAACGGCCGCACGTAAGGCTTGATTATAACTATTCTGGTGAAGTTGTTTTTAACAAATACAGGTAAAGCTATGGCCTTACAATGTGACTTTAAGGTGCTTTTATTTTCAGTCTTTTTTTTGTTTTGTCAGCAGGGGATGGCAAACGACACCTATGATCTTGAAGAATTTCGCCAGTATTATAAAAAAATCTGGGACCCTTCCCCAAAAAGAAGGCAAAAGGGCTCGGGTGATTCCATCATGAACCCGTTTAAAATTATTCGTATTGGCTTTTTCGGGCTGAATTTAGCGGCTGATGATGTATCCGGAGATGACCGACTGGAAATCTACAATAACTTCTTGCTTGATGAGCAAAATTTTGAATATCTTTCAAACTTTTACTTTTACTACGTGAACATAGGGAGCCCTCAATATCGGCATGCGCGCATTCAGAAAATACTGAGACTGATATTTCGTATATTCACTATGAATGTGACCATGGAAAATAGCCCGGCAGGTAAACAGAAAATAAACGCAATGGCCAGAAGCCTCTTTGATAAGTTGTTTTTTTCTCCAGCCATCGATGCTGAAATTAACCCTTATTACACTATTTTCAATTCACATTCAGAGAAAAATCTGCCTGATTATGCCACTGTTCATAACGGTTTAGTCCTGATGTTTTTTGCTTTTCTTGGTCCTCATGTTCTTTCCACCAATGCCTTTTATGATCACTTTTCTGTGCTGCTCAATCGCTTTACCCGAAAAAGCTACCATGAAGCATTATCCAATTCACTGCTGTCTGGCAATACCAGCGATTATCAATCTCCGAAAAGATTTGCCAATCGGCTCAAAGAAGCAAACCTGGACACTGAAACAGCTCTTCTCATCGGTTTACATGCAATGGCAAGCGCTTCTCACCACCACATGGCTACAGGAATGGCGTGGCCAGAGACACTGGAAGAACTGTTACAAAGATTTTTGCCCTATGAGCTTCTGTGCAGTAGCTACGAAAATATGAATAGCCTTTGCCAGAGAGAATCACGTTCCAGGCCTGAGGTCATGTTTAGCTACGAAGGTATGCGAGATTTTACATACAATATTCTGGGTATTGATCCCACACCCCCGGCTGAATTAGATGAAGAAGCATGTTCACAGTCAGGAGTCTGCCGCAATCTATCGGACCCTTCTCCACAGAATTCCAGTTCTCCCCGGGATACCGCTTCTGACTGGAGTTTAGACAGTGAAGATTCCGACGAGGAAATAGCACAGAAATCAGGAGCAGTTGGAGGTGCCACCAGAGAGAGCCAGGAATGTTTGATTTGTTCAGGACCACTGGAAGATAAAACTATATTCATAAGCTGCAGGCACCTTGGTTATTGTGAGGTCTGTATTGAGAACATTTTAAAGGAATAGATAGAAGGGAAGCTCTGCTTCTCCTTTATACTTCCAGCGGTTCTGAGATCCTTCCCAGCCAGATACTGATATTGTGCTTCTTTGACAAATTGACCCGCCATTTTATTGCCTTAAAGCTTTACTGACCAAAAAGTCTCACGAAAGGTTTGTTGATGAACAAGAGTGAAAGCAAACAATCAATCATTCATCAACAGTTTAATGATGTTCACCCTGCGATCAGAACCGGTGGTAACCAGATGGCTGACGTCGTTGCTGAAGTTGGCTGATATGACCGAACCCCAATGATAAACAGTGGCTTTTTCTACCCATGATCCATCAGTTTCCTGGCCAATAATTTTCGCCGTGTTATCTAAACTGGCAGTCAACACATGGCGGCTATCGGCACTGAAGGTGGCTGAGCTGACCGAACTATTATGACGAATTTCGAATTTTTTTTCCCACAATCCATCATCATGATGGTCATAAATTATAACTCTGCAATCGTGAGTGGCCGTAACCATATGACGGCTATCAGCGCTGAAGGTGAAATTGGCGTGGGCATCGCCACCGTTGTGCAAAGTGGCTTTTTCTTCCCATAATCCACCCGCACCCGCCTTATGGCCACAGATTTTCGCCACGCCATCTCCACGGGTGATCACAAGATGGCAGCCATCGGGGCTGAAAGAGGCTGTTTTGACCACACGACTATTGATAGTAGTGAGTTTTTCTTTCCATGTACCATCGTCCTCATAGCCGTGGATTTTCACAGTGTAATTGCCATTGACGGTAACCAGATGGTGTCCATCGGGGCTCATGGCGGCTATATCGACACCTTCTTCATGGTAAATGGTGGCTTGTTCTTCCCATGTTCCGTCTTCCTCCTGGCCGTAGATTTTCGCAGTGCCATCGTAACTGGCGGTCAGCACATGGCGACTATCGTCGCTTAAAGTAGCTGAGATAACATTGTCATCATGAGTAATTCTGGCTTTTTCTATCCATAATCCATCGGACTCCAGACTATAGATCTTCACTGTGTGATCGTCGCTGGCAGTCACCACATGGTGTCCATCGGCGCTGAAGGAGGCTGAATTAATATCGTTACCATGGGCAATGATGGCTTTCTCTTCCCATAATCCATCGTCATCATGACCATAGATTTTTGCTATGTAGTCGTCCCAGGTGATCAGATGGCGACCGTCAGGGCTGAAGTCAGCTGAGATGATATAGTCATCATGGTGAACGGTGGCTTTTTCTTCCCATCTTCCATTAGCCTCGCAAACGATGATTTTTGCGGTTTCATTGTGACTGATGGTCACCACTTGGCGGCCATCGTCGCTGAAGGTGGCTGATCTGACCCAGTCATCATGGGAAATGATGGCTTTTTCTTGCCATGATCCATTGTCCTCCTGGTCATAGATTCTCGCCGTGCCATCATTACTGGCAGTTACCACGTGGAGGCCATCGGTGCTGAAAGTGGCCGATCTGACTTCGCCTCTATGGGTAATAGTGACTTTAGCCTCTAAGTTAAATGTTTTGCGTTGCGACATTAAATCTGTGTTGTTGAAAAAAACCAGAGCAGGAAAATCAACATTGTTTCGGCGCTCTATAAGTGACTTGGTTAACACTTGATCATTTGTAAACTGCCCCACCCAACGGCTGAGTTGTTCATCACTTTTTGCTGTGATGACCGTCTTTAACAGAGACTGGTGTGGAGAAGAAAAGCGGCGATACCACGCCTTTGCCAGAAGGTCTTCTCCTTCAATAACCTCTCGAAAGTAGGTACACACCTGTTTTAAACGGGCAATATCTTTAAGTCTCAAACAGCCAATAATTTTCAATTGTGTCAGGCTAGGCAAATTGAGTAGTGAAAGTTCACCCTTGTCAGATACAGTAATTTTTCTACCTGCACTGACACCTATACCCGTTGACGCTTGCTTCGATATAGATTGATCAGGCGTTGTTGAGTGTGTACTGCCAGAGTTTGGATTTATTCGATCCATGCTTGGTTACTCGTATTAATCCTCAATTAGAAAGGACATTCAGAATTGATACTGCAAATTTGACTCGGTTTTAAAATAAAAGTTCAAAATATGTTGTTAAGTGCAACGGACAAAGCTTCTGTCTTTCAGCACACTCAGAATGGCTTTGGCTTCACTCAGCCAAAGCTCACTGGATCGGTGAGGGTGAGAGCTTTCATTTTTCACGTCAAAAATTAAGAAAAATTGAAGCTAATTTCTCTGGTAGATATACCTTTTCAAACGCTGGATTTCTGCATCTTTGATAGATGAATCAGCCATTTTTTGGCCTTAAAGAGCTTTTCTGAAAAAAAACCAACGGGAGGCTTGATTGTAATTGTTTTAACGCGAAACAATGCAGGAAACACGAGCACCTCGGGAAGCAACAGGAAAGGGCCTGGGATATTCGATTTGTTCAGAAGTACTGCAAGATAGAAAGGGTATCAGAAAACAGCACACACTCTGGTATTTGGAAGGTCTGTATTGAGAACACTTTGAAAGAGTAGACAGCAGGGAAGCTGTGCTTCCCCTTTATCCTAAATGCGTTTCTGACATTCTTGCCTGCAAAACGTCACAGTCACGGGTTATCAGATTGTGGTGGTTCTGGTGGCCGCTCAGGCTGAGACCTTAGTTTCTGTCGCTGTTCCCGTAGCGTTTCCGGAGTCAGGGGGTTGCCACCGTTTCCATTATCTCCAGGCCTGGTTACATTTTCAGGATTGGCTGGGCCCATTTGGATTGGCTCCTGGCCCATCGGGATTCACTCCTGGCCCATCGGGATTCACTCCTGGCCCATCGGGATTGCTCTGGTTCCCCCTGGGTTGTTCCGCAACAACTCTTGGACTATTCGAGCGGTTCAAACCTTCAAAAGCCTCCAGCCTCACCGGTTTATGGCGTACTTCCTTCCAACGCTTTTCCCACTTGTTATCGTGATCTCTCTCACCCTCTTCGTGTTCGTTGTCGCCTAGTTTGTGGGCTATCTGCCTGATGCCGTCTTCTAAGGCATCCAGTTTAGCTTTATCGACCTTAGGATTGTAATTTGCAAAGTTTGTGGTCTCGTGTTCTGCCAGAACTTTTTTAGCGGTATCCCAGAGCTCCTGGAAGTCATCTCGCTCCATGAGCTTGTCATCCCACGGAATAAGGGTAACGGGTTCCTTTCCTGGAAAGGCAATCGTCACTTTGAGATCTTTGGGGGCATTCTTTGGATTTTCCATAGCACCCTTGGCCCGGCTTAACAGATCAAACTCTTCATAGCGTTGAGAGACCTTGGCTGCTTCATCCAGTTTCTCCTTTTGCCTGGCGTTGAGTTGATCCTCAGACATGGTTTCAAGCTCCATCGCTTCTCTCATGGCTTTCTGTTCGGGAGTCTCGTTTTGTGTCGGATCGGGATTTTGGATCGGTGGCTGACTGCCAGGCCCAGGATTCCTGTTTCCTGTCGGATCGGGATTTTGGATCGGTGGCTGACTGCCAGGCCTTAGCCCCGGTGTATTTAAAGGGTTTGAAGGATCGGTTCTCCTTTCGTTTATGGGCGTGTCAGGAGTCCGGCTTTGCTGCAGCTGATTAAGCTGTGGATCAGGATTAACAGGACCACTAATTCTATGAGTGGGCGTGTTCCCGTCCGATGATAAAGGGGCATTACTACCCGTATTGCTAGCGGGTATCTGAAGACTACCACTCCTTCCTGAAATTTCCATGCCACTACTCATATGCTGCTCCTTTTCTGTTAATAGCCATGACCTGAGTCATCGGCGAAGTTCATCCTGATTTGAGTTCAAAACTCTCGATATTGGTCAATGTTGACCGTTGATACCATGTTTGATTCAGAAACATCTGAAAGGTTCCCTTAAATCCACTTTTTGCATTCTGAGATCCGATCTTAAGGAGCAGTCTGTCATCAACAATGGAGTCAGTATGAAGTGAGTTCTGCGAGTTGTTCACCGCAAGTGACGGGAAATATGACATAAAAAAAGCTGCTCCTGAAACAGAAGCAGCTTTTTCGGAGAAGCAGAGCTTCGGGAAGATGATTACATCATACCGCCCATACCACCCATACCACCCATACCGCCCATGTCAGGCATAGCAGGGGCAGCAGCGTCAGCAGGCTCATCAGCAACCATCGCCTCAGTGGTGATCATCAGACCAGCAACAGAAGCAGCCGCCTGCAAAGCAGAACGGGTGACTTTAGCAGGGTCCAGAATACCCATTCCGATCATGTCGCCATATTCACCGGTAGCAGCGTTGTAACCGAAGTTGCCTTCGCCGGACCTGACCTTGTCGACAACAACAGAAGCTTCGTCACCGGAGTTAGAAGCGATCTGACGGATTGGGCCTTCCAGAGCACGCAGGATCAGTTCAACACCCGCTTTCTGTTCAGCGTTGGCAGTTTCAACAGAGATCTTGGACAGAGCGCGAACCAGAGCAACACCACCACCAGCGACTACGCCTTCTTCAACCGCAGCGCGGGTAGCGTGCAGAGCGTCTTCTACGCGAGCCTTCTTCTCTTTCATTTCCACTTCGGTAGCAGCGCCTACCTTGACAACAGCAACACCACCGGCCAGCTTGGCTACGCGTTCCTGCAGTTTTTCCTTGTCGTAGTCGGAAGAAGAGTTCTCGATCTCGGCACGAATTTGCTCAACACGGGAAAGAATATCAGCCTGGTTGCCGGCACCATCTACGATGGTGGTGTCTTCCTTGGTGATAGCGATGCGCTTGGCAGAACCCAGATCTTCCAGGGAGGCAGCTTCCAGAGACAGACCGACTTCTTCAGAAATAACAGTACCACCGGTCAGGATAGCAATGTCCTGCAACATGGCTTTGCGACGGTCACCGAAGCCAGGCGCTTTAACAGCAGCGACCTTCACGATGCCGCGCATGTTGTTCACAACCAGAGTGGCCAGAGCTTCGCCTTCAATATCTTCACCGATGATCAGCAGAGGCTTGCCAGCTTTGGCTACGTTTTCCAGTACTGGCAGCAGATCACGGATGTTGGAGATCTTTTTGTCAACCAGCAGGATGAATGGGTTTTCCAGTTCAGCAGACATGCTTTCCTGGTTGTTGATGAAGTAAGGAGACAGGTAGCCACGATCGAACTGCATGCCTTCTACTACGTCCAGTTCATTTTCCAGACCGGAACCTTCTTCAACGGTGATAACGCCTTCTTTGCCTACTTTCTCCATGGCTTCAGCGATGATCTGGCCCACCAGCTCATCGGAGTTTGCAGAGATAGTACCTACCTGAGCGATGGACTTGCTGTCTTCGCAAGGCGTGGACATGGTTTTCAGCTGTTCAACAACAGCCGCTACTGCCTTGTCAATACCACGCTTGAGGTCCATTGGGTTCATGCCGGCAGCAACGTACTTCAGACCTTCGTTCAGAATGGACTGAGCCAGAACGGTTGCAGTGGTAGTACCGTCACCCGCCTGATCGTTAGCCTGAGAAGCGACTTCCTTAACCAGCTGAGCACCCATGTTCTGGAATTTGTCAGACAGCTCGATTTCCTTGGCTACGGAAACACCATCTTTAGTGATGGTTGGAGCGCCGAAAGACTTTTCCAGCAGAACGTTACGGCCCTTGGGACCCAGAGTCGCTTTTACTGCGTCAGCAAGGATGTTGACGCCTTCCAGCATTTGCTTGCGAGCTTCGTCGCCGAACTTAACCTGTTTTGCTGCCATGATGGGTAATCCTTTGGAAATTTAAAACAGTTGCTATGAAAACGAAGTTCCGGGATCAGTCTTCCAGAACAGCGTAGATTTCGCTCTCGGATACGATGATCAGCTCTTCACCGTCGATCTTAACGGTGTCAGAACCAGCGTACTTACCAAAGATGACTTTGTCGCCGACGCTGACACCCACAGGACGTTTTTCACCATTGTCCAGAAATACGCCATCACCGACAGCCACTACCACACCCTGGTTTGGCTTTTCAGTAGCAGAACCTGGCAACACGATACCGCCAGCAGAGGTAGTGGTTTCTTCTTCACGACGAACGACCACGCGATCACGCAACGGACGGATTTTCATCGATGTATCTCTCCAACTGTTTATGCTGAAAAACCAGCAATCAACTCTTGTCAAACGGTCTGACTTGCGATGTCAGAACCGAACCCAATTATCGGTAATCTAGTAAGTAAGGGTGGCTTTAGCCTTTTCAAGGGGGCACTAGAATTTTTTTTCATCTTCCCGCTTGAACTCACCTTCGAGGGTCTGGTGGATACTCCGGCTGGTGTCGATGTCCTCACGGTAATATTCACCCTCAAGGGTGGTGGATGACTGTTGCGCCTGCCAGCGACCACTTTTGATCATGCGTCTCAGCAGCGCTCTGCGCACCGGGGGAATGAGCAGAACCAGCCCGATAAAGTCGGTGATAAAGCCGGGAATCATGAGGAACACACCACCCAGGGCAGTCAAAAAACCTTTCAGCAATTCCAGCGCAGGCTGCTCACCACGATTCATCTTCTCGCGAGCCTTCATCATGGTACGAAAACCCTGACGACGAATGATCGCTATACCAGCCACCATACCCAGAATAACCAGAATCAGTGTATTAAAAGCGCCAATATAGCCCCCCACCTTGATCAGGACGACCAGTTCAAGGGCGGGAAGCAGTAAAAAAATCCAGAAAGGGAAGCGCATGGAAGCCTCCAGAGACAACAGTGCTTCTTATATAGTGTTAATCATGGAAACTTCAAGGATTGAAACGTAAAAAGCCCCAAACAACCTCGGGGCTTTTTATTTGTACAAGCCTGATATCAAGCTACTCTGGCCATCTCTACCAGAGTCTTGCGCACTGCCATTGGCTCGTCCACTTCTGTCGGGAAAGGAATACGAACCAGCTTGTCTTTCAGCAGCAGGTGCATACCGGTGGCATCAATACCGGCCATCTTTGGCTCAACACCTTCCGGAAGTTCGATACCAGCCACTTTACAGTACTTCATCATCGCATCGACATGATCTTCATTCATATGGTTGACCATGCCATTTTCTACGCTGCCGTAAAATGGGTTTTCACGAGTCATCAGCTCGTTCTTCACCCAGAAAATCTTACCGAAACCACCGATGAAACGTGCACGCTTCAGATGAATACGGTAAAAGTCAAAACCATGGGTTTTGTGATACTGAGCAGAAGGTGGAAAGAAAGAGTAGTAACGTTGCTCCAGCGCCTTCAGTTCTTCATTGTCCGCTTCAATTTTTTCGGCATCGCCGATCCAGGTCAGACGCCCTGCCTTGTGGATATCGTCTACACCACTTTGGGTGATGATTAGAGAAACCTTGGGGTTAGCTTCAATGTTTTTGGTGTGCTGAGCGAGGTCACTGATCAGGATGATCGGGTTACCCTGTTTATCAAGGCAGTAAGGCATAACAGAACCAAATGGGTACCCGGGCACGTCATCAGAGTGAGTGGACAAAATACCGTGGTACTCATTCAAAAGCAGGTTACGTGCGTCGTGTGCGGCTTGAACCTTGGGTTCCATCTGTTTCCCCCTGTATTTTCATATCATAAAACATACCACTTATAACCATCGCCTTTGAAGATTTTCAAAACCCAATGGGTATATTTCGATATGCAGAACTCTGTTCTTCAACCTATGGCCGGAATCAACTATGGCTGATGATTAAGACACCTGTTTCAGGCATTTTGAGGCGATTATATATTAATGATATTGATTATCAATAAGATTATCATGCAGCATTAGCTGCTGTCTTTCCGTGAGCTGTTTTTTATTTGGAACTTAGTACAAAAATGGAGGTCTACCTGATAGATAGGCAGATCATAACGCGCTTAAATCTGTCAAATTACCTCAATTAATCTTACAGGAGTTTCGTTATGCAAATCGGTAATCCAATGGCTCAGAGCCCGGCAGTGGGGCAGCCTGTTTCCACATCAGCCAACGCTTCTGAGGGTGGTGTGTTTAAAAATATCAGGAAAGTTTTTTTCAGCTATGACCCGGTGGAGGGAACCAGGACAAAATATATACCTTGCTTAACGTTCATGGCAGGCGCTGCTTCTGCCGGAGCCGTTTCCTTTGATGCTTTGGTTCAGAATTGGACGCCTGCCAGAGTGGTACCCGGTGCAGCTCTGACCGATCGCCTTATTGCCGTAGTAGAAAATACCGTTCAGAGAAATCCATTTGCCTGCGGTGCAGCTGCTGGAGCTGCAACTGCTTTCGTAGGGTTGAGTATGCTTGCCAGCAGTCTGAAGCCTTTAGCCAAAGAGTGTATAGAAGCGGTTCGGGAAGAGTTAAGGCATCAGCTTCAAAGGGACTTTCAGGAAATCACGGTTCATAAGGAGCTGATTTCTCAACATCAGAAAAACCTGTCGGAACTTGAAGTTCATCTGCCGGCAGAGAAAGCAAGATATAACCAACTATCGCAGGAAGTCTATTTACAGAGATGGACCTGCTATCGGCGAGAGGCTGATTATATGGCGGGGCAGTTGAAAGGTTATGTGGATGGCGTGTTGTCGTCTAACTCCGGGAACCGGGGAAATGTCCAGCGTGGACGCCATCAGGGTGATGTCTATAAGGCCGGTGTCGAGTTATCAAGGTTTGTCAGCAAGGAGAATCAGGACTATTCATTCCTTTCCCGAATACAACTGCTTAATGCTCTCAAACCTGTTTTAACTGAGAGTGAATATAAGAAAGTTAAGAGCATACTCCGGGACTTTCCTGTCAAGCCCTATCCCATCATCCATCAGGGCCCAGTAACCAGAGAGTATGCAAAAGTCCAGGAACAATGTGCATCAGAGCAAAGAGAGGTAGGGGTATTAGAATCCAAAATCAAAAAAGTACTGGGCCAATACCCTAATTTAAGGCCTGATGCTGCTGGTAATATTCCCCAGCCTCCGGCCAAGGAGTTTGAGCCCTATATGCCAAAGTGACTTGATTGATGATGTCTCATCAATCAAAAAAAGACCAGGAGCCTGATGACGTTTCGTTGCGGGCCCGGAACTTGCGGGCGGCTCCTTTTCCGTAAAAATCGGTCTGGTAAAGCGTTTTCTGATCATGTTCCATGGTGTTACCCCTTTAATTACAGCCAATATTTGCTGTCTATTGAGGTGGGGTATCCGGTAGAAAGTCATCCACCATGACTTCATCAAAAGACCAGGGACAGGTTTCAGGGAATGTTGCTTTCGGGAAACCTGTCTCCCTGACTGCACCTTTCACCGCACGATGGTAAGCCGGTGGCGTAACAGCATCGAGCTTGCTTTTAACGCTGGGGCTGTCTTTGATCAGCATCTGAATCTGGTGCCGCTGTTCGGTGGCCGTATTACGCCAGCTTCGACTCTGGAACCTGGGTTGATAGAGCCACTTAAGCAGGTGCATAAGCAGGATCGCCAAGTGAGACTCAAAAGCCCGGTAGTCACTGCGACCCATACTTTCAATTTCCTCAAGAATATTGGAGACATCAATTTCAGAAAGTCGTCCGGTACGCAGCAACTCAGCCTGTTGTTGTGTCCAGCGGTAAAAGTCGGTGTTGTAAAGGTTGTTTGAGTTATCCATAGCAATATTCCCTTGTGAATCAGCCACTGAGTATAGGACAACGGATGTCAAGACTCCCATCACCGCCTAATATCCTGATTTGGCTTTGACTTCAGCGCTGATGATTCTGGCAGATACTCTAATAGTTGTTGAGCGTAATATAATCAGAGTGTCACGGCTGAATCAATGGAAAGGGACTGGTTCTAAGCTCAGAGAATTGTTGAGGAAATCATGAAGCTTTTTGTAACAGGGTTGCTCTGTTTGACACTCTCTACTTTGACGATTGCGGATGCGGATACAATGTCGAAAGGAATCTTTGAGTTAATCAACCAGCGGCTGACTTATATGCAGGATGTAGCCTTATTTAAGGCCACGAATCATCGTGCTATTGAAGATTTGACCAGAGAAAAACAGGTGCTTGAGAAAGCATTGTTTGATGCACAGCAGGCTGGTTTACAACCAGATTCCATCGCTGTTTTTTTTCAGGCTCAGATAGATGCGGCCAAGGCTATTCAATATCGATATAGGGCGGAATGGTTATCTGCCAAACCAGAAAATAAAAAACACCGTGATCTGGCTTCCGAGGTCAGGCCCAAGCTTATAGAGCTTGGTCATCAGATCGTGATGCAAATTAGCGAATACCTTCAGAATGGAGGAGCATTTGATAATAACATGCAGCAAGACTTTGTCAGGACGGTCAATGCAGCGCACCTGTCCGAAAACGACAAAAAGAAAATGTTTGAAAGTCTTCAAATGATACGTGTGATTAAAAACCAGTAGCCTGTGGATGGATCGAAAGCCCCCGGGAAGTTCAGCCAATCCTGACTGACCAAGAACAGCCCTGACAAAGAAGCTCATACTCCTTGTTACTCAGAAAAACCAAACCGTCTATAGAGAATTCGCTATGTTCCGTTACAATCATTGAGTGATTTTCAGACGTAGAAGAACAAAAGAATGAATCTCGAACAAAGCAACATCCTGATTACCGGTGCTGCCCGCGGTCTGGGCAAGGCCATGGCACTGCATCTGGCAGAAAAAGGTGCCAGCCTTGGGCTGATAGACCTGAAAGGCGAAGCCCTGGATCAGACGGTAAAGGAGTGCTCTGAATTGGGGGCAAAAACCATTGCCCTGCCTACCAATGTCGCCAACGAACAGGAAGTAGAAAACAGTATCAAAGTTGCCAGAGAAAAACTGGGCCCGCTCAACGGTCTTATCAATAATGCGGGCATCCTGCGTGACGGTCTGCTAATTAAGGTGAAAGAGGATCAGGTCACTGACAAGCTTTCACTGGCAAAATGGCAATCAGTCATTGACGTCAATCTCACCGGTGTTTTTCTCTGTGGTCGTGAGGTGTCTGCCAGCATGGTTGAATCAGGAAGCAAAGGTCTGATTCTAAACATTGCCAGCATTTCCCGCTCGGGCAACTTCGGACAAACCAACTACTCTGCCGCAAAAGCCGGTGTCGTCGCTATGACGGTATCCTGGGCTAAGGAGCTGGCTCGTTTTGGCATCAGGAGCGCTGCGATTGCACCTGGCATGATTGAGACTGAAATGACGCTGGGCATGAAGCCCGAAGCTCGCGCCAAAATGAATGCGGGTATTCCGGCGGGACGCATGGGTAAGCCTGAAGAGATTGCAGCAACGGCGGCGTTCATTTTTGAAAACGACTACTTCAATGGTCGGGTGCTGGAACTGGATGGAGGTCTGCGCCTCTGATTCATGGCCGCAGAAGCTACTACCTTCTGTGGCCATTCTCACTACCAGGAATAACCAATGCCTACCTTGATCTGACTCGAGGTTTTATCAGCACCTTCTGTAGGAATACTGTCGTAGTCCAGGTAATGCATCAGGTTTAGAGAAAGACTTTCAGATAACCCCACCCTGAGGCCATGCTCTCCATCAAACAGCCACTGCTGGCCTGAATTCAGACGGTAAAACAGCTTGCTGTTAAAGTAATACTCAAGGTTATCAATAAGCTTCTTCCGATACACCAGTCCTGTCGTCATCGCCAGATTTCTCTGGTTATCTTCCAGCTGATAATCTTCCCAGAGATGAGTCAGACCAACGGTGGTAATCACTGTTTCTTTCACCGTTTCCCTGAAGCGGTAACCGAGCGAACCACCGAGCGTCAGTCTTGATCTCAGATCTTCCGCTGAGTCATACTCCTGATCCAGAGAGCCCTGAACGAACCAGTGCTCGGTGAAATAGCGACTATACGCATACCCCAGCTCCCACTCCTTGGTGGAAGAGTCTGCGTCATCTTCCGTCTCTACTTCAATGTCCCACTTAAAACTGTTTTTGTTCCACTCGTCATTGATATCCAGGTTGCCACTGAGCGTAAATGTGGTTTCTTTGTCCTGACCCTGATCGCTGTCCAAACCAAAGTTGACCTTGCCAGCAATGTCCCAGTTAGCAGCCAGCACCGGCTGTTCAGTGAGAATTTCTGCCACTGGCCAGACTGCCGAAAAGCTCCGCTCATAACCATCAGGATCAACAATCGTCAGTTGATCACCATTGCTCTTTAACTGACGCTGTTGAGCCTCTTTCTCTCCAATCAAACCCACCCAGAGCGGCTGGTCTGTCTCCAGAGCACGGACATGGCGCCAATTAATGGTAATGTTACCTGCATAACGTGTAGAAACAGTCAGTTTACCCGCTTCCAGACCCATGATTTTGCCACTGATCACATCTCCATTTTCCATCCATACCTTATCCGCACGAGCCATCGTTACCATACCGAAAAGAAAGATGATCCAGACTGTGTGCAATCCGAAAAAACGGCCAATGCCCCTGAAAAACTGGAGCCCCATGAATACCCCTCGATGAATCGATGTTTTATTGCTTTCTAAGGGTGACAAGAGTTCCAAATTAATAAACGTTTAACAAGAGGGAAAGCCGTTATAGCCAGCGGTTTTCCCTGGCTGAACCAGTAATAAAGCAAAGTTGTCCCTCCTTTTGCCAACCTGAGGCGCTTCATTCTGGAAAAATGAAAAACGTTTCACGACAAATAGCCGATGGATTAGGATATGCTTGGCAGATTCTCTGGTGATACTTATCCCTAGCAGCCTGTCGGACTTAAGCGTCCGTAGCGAGGATTGCAAGAAATTGAG
>NZ_JAHHPQ010000159.1:0-1763 GCF_024606245.1 Endozoicomonas sp. SESOKO2 | reverse complement strand
ATTCGTGATGTTATCCGTTATTACACTCGTGAGGCGGGAGTCCGGGGGCTGGAAAGGGAAATTGCCAAAATCTGCCGTAAGTCGGTGAAGGATGAAGCACTTTCTGCTGAAGAGCGTCACGATAAAGTAACACCAGAATCACTGGAGTACTTCCTTGGGGTTCGCAAGTTTAACTTCGGCAAGGCAGAAGATCAGGATAAGGTAGGTCAGGTCACTGGTCTGGCCTGGACCCAGGTTGGAGGTGAGCTGCTGACTATTGAGTCAATGGCGGTACCGGGCAAAGGCCAGATTACCAAGACGGGTTCTCTTGGGGATGTGATGCAGGAGTCTATCCAGGCGGCCCTGACTGTTGTTCGCAGCAGAGCACAGACTCTGGGTATCCCTCAGGATTTCCATCAGAAGAACGACTTGCACATTCACGTCCCTGAGGGTGCTACGCCCAAGGACGGTCCAAGTGCCGGTATCGGTATGTGTACAGCGCTGGTTTCTGTACTGACTGATATTCCGGTTAAGGCTGATGTTGCCATGACCGGTGAAATCACTCTGAGGGGGCAGGTGCTGGCCATTGGCGGTCTCAAAGAGAAGCTTCTTGCGGCGCATCGGGGTGGTATCAAGACAGTCGTGATTCCGGAAGAGAATCGCCGTGATCTCAAAGAGATTCCCGAGAATATCAAGGAAGACCTTACGATCGTACCTGTGAAGTGGATTGATGAAGTGCTGGAGGTTGCTCTGCAATATACTCCAACCGCCAGCGATGAAGAGCAGGTTAAGGGGCTTAAAACAAAGACTGCTTCTAACCGGGACCGATCAATCAAGACCCACTGATCATAATGATCTGATTGAAACAATAGGCTGGTACATTGGTACTGGCCTTTTTTTAGAAAATAATGAGGAGAGGCAGTATTGATGGGTGCTTACGCTGTTGACAGTTACCATAGGGCATTGGTATAAAAAGCGTCTGCTGCCTCTATGTGGGCTCTGGTGTGATCCGGGAGCCCAGTGCTTATACGTTTCGGATATTATCGCACAACTCGTTCGATACAGTTTTTCTTCCTGATCCTGTTCAATTATTTCAGGTGGAATAATGGCGCTATTTCGAAGTGGTTTTGGCCGTTATGTAATAAGTGGGGAACTGTTGTTAACTGTTTGATTGGTACATACGATCAGATTAAACAGAAAACTGCAGAAATTACCGGGTAGCCTGCGCTATTGCTTGAGTTTTCAGCTAAAATCACGCAGCATAGCAAAGCGCCCGTCAGGCAAGGTATCTGGGGCACTTAAACTGTCTTCAGTACCAACTAGCTAGTATTTGGCTATAGCTATTTTTGGCTATTAAAGCATCGTAGAAAGAAGGGGAATAGAGTGAACAAGTCCGAGCTGATTGAAGCAATTGCGGCATCTGCTGACCTTCCCAAGGCTGCCGCTGGTCGTGCCCTGGACGCCATTATTAACTCTGTCACCAATGCACTGAAAGATGGTGAACAGGTTGTACTGGTTGGCTTTGGTACATTCGCTGTTAAAGAGCGTGCGGCTCGAACTGGCCGTAACCCTCAAACCGGTGAGCCTATTGAGATTGCTGCTTCCAAAATTCCTAGCTTCAAGGCTGGTAAAGCTCTCAAGGACGCGGTTAACAGCTGATCACGCGCCCGGGATGAAGTCCTGAGACTTCAGTAAACCACAAAGGAACTGTGGCAAGAATCTGCAGTTGTTTTCATTAAAGGCTGTCCAGTTTTTGCTGCTTTCCGAAAAGGCGCATCTTGAGA
>NZ_JAHHPQ010000158.1:0-8071 GCF_024606245.1 Endozoicomonas sp. SESOKO2 | reverse complement strand
ATCTGTGGTCAGATGCTCGATGGAACCTGGTTAGTAAAAGCGACCATTTCCCATGGTGGTTGCGTCAGATCAGCCACCTTCAGCCCCGATGGCGACTATGTAGTAACCGTCGCAGACATTGCTCGGGACGGTAGTCGTCGTCAAGCCGTGAAAATCACCGAACTTTGGGTGGAAGATGAACCTCTGAGTGAGGATATATGTCGCCTCTTTTGACCCATGACTCTAAGGTTCCTGCGCCGTGCACGTTTACCCATACCTCTGTTCAGGGTAATTGAACAAAAAATGTCTTCAGTATGTATCATCCATTCTGTTAATCATTTGTTGCAGATAAAGGCAAAGTAAATGCATGGGCTGGCGCCATTTTTGTTAGTTGTTCTTAACAACATGTTATGAACTTTCATCCTTAGACCGACTCTACATGACTGCATTAATTTTGAATTTTCTTTCTCATCGAGAACAACTACTCACTTCGAAGATTCCGAGCATGAATAGACTGGAAAATAACGGCACCGTCGGCGGTTCACCTCCACCAGAACCCTATCAGACTCTATTGGCGCAAGCTCCAACGGGTGTCAGTGAGGGTAGAAATATCACTGTGCCTGACGAGAGTAAACCTTCACTACTCAATTTGACCGTCTTAACACATTTGAAAATTATTGGCTGTTTGAGGCTTAAAGATGTTGCCCGTTTAAAACAGGTGTGTACCTACTTTCGTGAAGTGATTCAAGAAGATAATGCCCTGGCAAAGGCATGGTATCGTCGTTTTCCTTCATCACACCAGTTTCTTTTAAAGACAATCGTCACTGCAAAAGATGATGATCAACTCCGTTGTTGGATGGAGCGGTTTATCAATGATAAGGATTTAATTGAGTCGCTCATAAAGCGCCGAAACAGTCCTTATTTACCTGCTCTGCTTCATTTCACTAATACAGAACGTAAGTCTCAAATTGAAAAACTTAAATCAGTTACAAGAGGCACTATTTTGCATAATAGCCTTGTCTGCTCAGTCGATTTCAGCCCTGATGTTTGCCATATAGTGACCGCCAGTTATGACGGCACAGCGAAAATCTTTGGCCTGGAGGCTGATGGATCATGGAAACAAAAAGTCACCATTCGTCACGACCAAAAAGTAAGTTCGGCCAGCTTCAGCGCCGATGGCCGCCATGTAGTGACCGCCAGTAACGACGGCACGGCAGAAATCTATGGTCAAGAGGCCGATGGTTCATGGGTGCGAAAAGTCATTATTGATCATGAGGAAATTGTTTACTCAGCCGCCTTCAGTCCTGATGGTTGCTATGTGGTGACTGCCGGTAACGATGGCACGGCGATCATCTATGGCCTGGAGGACGATGGTTCATGGGAACGCAAAGCCACCATTTCCCATGATGGTCGTTCCGTCGATTCAGCGACCTTTAGTGCCGACAGTTGCTATGTGTTGACCGTCAGTCGTGATCACACAGCGCAAATCTACGGCCTGGAGGACTTTGGATCGTGGCAACCAGAAGCCATCATTAGTCACAACGGTACAGTCAGCTCGGCGAGCTTCAGTGCCGATTGCCGACATGTGGTCACTGTCAGTAGCGATTACAATGTAAAAGTCCATGGTCAGGAGATAGACGGATCATGGCAAGAAGAAGCTACTTTACCCCATAATCTCTCGGTCAAGTCAGCCAGCTTCAGCCCCGATAGCCATCATGTGGTGACCGCCGGTGACGATAACACGGCGAAAATCTATACCCAGGTCTGTGATGGATCATGGGCAAAAAAGGACATTATTTCCCATAATGAGTCGATTCTATCAGTTGTCTTCAGCCCTGATAGCAGCCACGTGGCGACCGCCAGTGCTGATAACACGGCGAAAATATATAGCCGGAAGGACGGTGAAACATGGGAAGAGAAAAAGACCATCTTCCATGAAAATTGGGTCAGATCAGCGACCTTCAGTCCCGATAGCTGCTATTTGGTGACCGCCAGTGACGATGGCACGGCGAAGATCTATGGATTGAAGGCCGATGATGGATTATGGGAAGAAAAAGTGGCCATTTCTCATAAGGGGTGGGTCAAATCAGCGATCTTCAGCCCCGATGGCCGACATGTGTTGACCGTCAGTAAAGACGGCACGGCGAAAATCTATGGTCAGATGCTCGATGGATCCTGGTTAGAAAAAGCGACCATTTCCCACATTCGTCGCATCGATTTAGCCATCTTCAGCCCCGATGGCGACTATGTGGTGACCGTTGCTAATGATGGGCGGAACAATGGTAACGGTCAAACCGTGAAAGTCATTGAACTCGGGTGAATAATTGGTCGTTTGCTGTGTCTCATGTTGAATCAATAAATGAAAAACCTGCGGGCGCTGCCCCACGCGAAGTGTTTGTTGCGGAGAAAAAGACGGATAGTCCATGGGCTGGCGGCAATTTTGTTAGTTGCTCTTAGCAGCATGTTACTAGCTTCCATTCTAAGCCGACTATGTTTTTACAAAATTAATTCCGAATATCCTATCAAATCGAGGATAAGTAACCACTTAATAGAATCCGGGTATGAACAGAGTAGATAATAACGGCACCACTGGCGGTTCAATTCCCCCAGCACCTCATCAATTTATATTGGCGCGAGCACCAACGGGTGTCTATGCGGGCAGGAATATCACTGTATCTGACAAGGTTAAACCTTTACTGCTTTATTTACCCCTCGAAATACAGTTGAAAATTATTGGCTGTTTGAGATTCAAGGATATTGCCCGTTTAAAACAGGTATGTACCTACTTTAGAGAAATTATTCAAGAAGATTGTACTTTGGCAAAGGAATGGTATCGCCGTTTTCCTTCACCACAACAGTGTCTTCTAAAGACTACTGTCACTTCAAAAGATGATGATCAACTCCGCCGTTGGATGGAGCGGTTTATCAATGATAAGGATTTAATCGAGTCACTCATAAAACGCCGAAGCAGTCCTCATTTACCTGCTCTGCTTCATTTTATTAACACTGAACGAAAGTCTCAATCAAGAACATTCAAGTTAGCCACACAAGTCATCTCACATAATAAAAATGTCCAGTCAGCCAGTTTTAGCGCTGATGTTTGTCATGCATTGACCGCCGGTCTTGATGGCATGGCGAAAATCTGTAGCCTGGAGGTTGATGGATCATGGCAGCCAAAAGTCCTCATTCTTAACTGCCGTTTGGGATGTACAGCCAGCTTCAGCGCAGATAGTCGCCATGCGGTGATCTTCAGTTACGACGGTACAGCGCGAATCTATGGTCAAGAGGCCGGTGGTTCATGGGAACGAAAAGCCATTATTGTTCATGAGGACGCCGTCTATTCAGCCACCTTCAGTCCCGATAGTCGCTATCTGATAACCAACAGTCGAGATGGAAAGGCGAAAATCTACGGTCTGGAGGACGGTGGTTCATGGGTAAAAAAAACCATCATTTCCCATCAGGATGACTCTGCTTCAGCGATCTTCAGCGCCGATGGTCGCTATTTGGTGACCGCCGGTGACGATCACACAGCGCAAATCTTCGGCCTGAAGGACGATGGACCATGGCAACCGCAAGTCATCATTCGTCACAATAGTTGGATCAGGTCAGTCAACTTCAGTCCCGATAGCTGTCATGTGGTGACTGTCAGTGGTGATCACAATGCGAAAGTCTGTGGTCTGGCGATAGACGGATCATGGCAAGAAGAAGCCACTTTAACCAATGATCTGGCGATTCAATCAGTCAGCTTCAGCCCTGATAGCTGCCACATGGTGACCGTCTGTGACGATAAAACGGCGCACATCTATAGCTATGAGGACGATGGATCATGGGAAGAAAGAGGCATCATTTCCCATATTGGTTCGATTCTATCGGTTGCCTTCAGCCCCGATAGCCGCCATGTGGTCACCGCCAGTGCTGATGAAACGGCGAAAATCTACAGCCAGGAGGACGGTGAATCATGGGAAGAAAAAGAGACCATCTGCCACAAAGATTGGATCAGATCAGCGACCTTCAGCCCCGATGCTAGCCATTTGGTGACTGCCAGTGACGATGGTAGGGCGAAGATCTACGGCCTGAAGAACGATGGGTCATGGGAGGAAAAAGCGACCATTTCTCATAGGGGGTGGGTCCATTCAGCAACCTTCAGCACGGATGGCCGACATGTAGTGACTGCAGGTGCTGACGGCAAGGCGAAAATCTATGGTCAGATGCTCGGTGGATCCTGGTTAGAAAAAGCGACCATTTATCGTGCTGGTCCCGTCACGTCAGCCATCTTCAGCCTCGATGGCGACTATGTGGTGACCGTCGCTCACAGTGGTCAGAATGACGATGCTGATGAAACCGTGAAAATCACTGAACTTAGTGTAACTCCTGAATCCGCAAGCCAGGGTTTTTGGTGTAATATCCTCTGATTCTGCTTTTCACCCTGTGAATGCGTCTTTTGTGAAACTCAAAATCGAGCATTCAACTACCTTTATATGGCCAGCCTGGGAATCCCTCAACAAGGTCCGGTAAATTTTTCGATCATCAGCATCGTCGGTCGTGAAACAAAAGGACAAGATTTCTCGACAATGCGTGATCGTGAGATCGAGCCTGGAGTCGTATTGTAAACAGTTGACGTCTTTCCTCACTTGGCTTCTTTTGAGAATATCCTGTGACTATTGATACGGTGTTTATCAAAAACGACAATTGCCGTTGAATCCAGCAATACATGACAAACCTGTTAGCTGTCCCCTGCACTGTGTCTTGAGATAAACAATCTGACCTGTGTTGGACAATGAGGTTGAGCTAGCAACGTTTGAAGTTCCGAAAGGCATTCTGATGAAAATAGATGATGATCATTATTTCACTGAGCGACAGTTTTGATATAACTGTTGCTTTATTGACATTGTAGATAAGTTGCTTATGCTAGTCTGTTGCAAAAATTGGGCAAAAATCATCGACATCACAGAATACTCTGGCTACAGATAGGGTGCCTCCGGTTAGATGTCTTCGGTTTGGTATCCGAAAGATAGCCAGGTTATCTGAAGACTCCTTGTCTTTTTTTGCCTCAAACTGACCTTAATTCATGGATATAAGGAAAAAGCATTTCTCAATTGTCCTGTTTACTATTTAACTAAAGTAACTCCTCTGGATTCGGGTATTCGTCTCATGCATACACCCTACTCTGCAGATAACTATCAAAGGCCTGTCCTGAAGTCTCCCAATGGCTCAAGGAGAATTTTATTGCATTCCTGCTGTGCTCCCTGTGCCTGTGAAATCATGAGTGCCATTAAAGCGTCTGGTTTTGAGCAGACGGTGTATTTTTATAATCCAAATATTCATCCCCTGGAAGAATATGAGTTAAGGAAAAAAGAGAACAAGCGTTACTGTGAAAAAAATGACATCAACTTTATTGATGCCGACTATGATACTGAAAACTGGTTTGATCGGGTCAAGGGGTATGAGGACGAACCGGAGCGTGGAGAAAGGTGTTCAATTTGCTTTTCGATGCGCTTTGAGAGAACAGCGTTGTATGCTTTTGAACATGGTTTTAATCTTATTTCCAGCACACTGGGTATTTCCCGCTGGAAGAACCTTGAGCAAATCAATCGCTGCGGCGTTGAAGCTGCCAATCGGTATCCGGATCTGACATACTGGACTTTTAATTGGCGCAAACAGGGTGGCGCTTCGAGAATGATTGAAATTTCCAAGGATCAGCGTTTCTATCAACAGGAGTATTGTGGCTGTGTGTATAGTCTGAGAGATACCAATCGCTGGCGGATGAGTCAGGGTCGCCCGAGAATTAAACGACTTATCAAGTTTTATGGTGAACACTGAATGGTGCCTTCGTGGGCTAACCACACTTGTTTGATACATTGAGGTCTGATGATGAATATATTTGAAGAACTTCTGCATCGTCTGGGTAGTAAAACCAGAATCCGTTCTCTCTTCAGGGATGTGGGTATGGATGAGATGGAGCGTATCATTAACCGGCTGAATGAGGTGCTGGAAGAAAAAAACCAGGAAAAAGAAGCCGCAGATATAAAACGAAAAGAAAAGCTTCAGAGTGTGGAAGAGATCAAGAAAGTCATGGAGGCCAAAGGCCTCTCGATGTCTGACCTGAATCTTTTGCAAGAGATAGGTAAGGAAGGCAAGCGCAGGAGAAACGTCTCCAAGCATAATTTCGAGTTTCAGACAAACTCCGGCGATACGGTGCGCTGGTATGGCTCAACAACAGGACGCTTGCCAAAAGAGTTTCAGGACTATCTCGATCGTACCGGCAAAAAGAGGATTCACTGCATTGCAGATTAAGGGTAACAGTGTCTTACAGTGGGTCTTGTCAGGCTTGCAAGTGAGTTACCAGGGTACGCATCCATAAAGACAGGTCACTGATGTCGTCCAGAATCAGAAACAGCAGGGCGACATCCACCGGGTCTATCGTGTTTTCCATCAGGCAGGTTTGTTCCCGAATTTCTTGACTGATCTTTCTGAGTTCATCGACATCACAGGCAAGATTTCTCCTGAAGCGACCTTGAGATTGGTTGTACTGCTTTCTGAATCCGCCCTGACTGAGTTCATTTAATTCGATGACGGCCCGCCTTAATTGATAGACAGTCTTGCCAAACTGTCGGGTCAGGTCATTCAGTGGCACGCTCATTTCGGCTGGTAATCGAAGGGGACGATAGCTTAATCGTTCTGACAGTCGAAAGGTCTGATGAGCCAGCTGGTTCTGGGACTGAAGTGCGTCCATGATCACTTCTCTGGGTTGAGCCATCAGTGATGGTTTTTGCAGGCAGAAAAGCACTTCTTGCGCCATTGCTTCCAGTTGATGGGGAAGTTCTTTGATCCAGGAGCTGCTGGCAACGGTCTCTGTGTGTTCAGAGTTAAGGACTTGAATCTGCCGGTTGAGGTGCGTAAGTGCATTCATTACGGCATTGCGATGTCGTAGCAAGGGTTTGAACGGTGAGCCTGAGAAGAGGCTGGCAAAGGTTTCCAGATCCATAAAGGCGTTATCGACCGGACAGGGAATTGCCGTAGTGTGTTGAGTAGATGTTCAGTAGAATTGAGGAAAAGCGCTACCATCAATGGCGGTGCTTTTTCGTTTACGGGCTTCTACGCAGAGAGAAGGTAAACCAGCTATGGTAACGGGACTGGAAAGGGTAGCAGCTAAAGCCCGGAGTAATCCGAAACTTCGACTCACCAGCTTGGCTCATCACATCACACCGGCGAGCCTCTGTTCGAATCTGAATAAGATTCCCAATGGGACATCGCCCGGGGTTGATGGATTGACAATGGAAGAGACGAAGAAAGGCTTCGGTCAATGGCTTGAGCAAACACTGACATCTATTCATCGACAGGGCTACAAGGCACCGCCGGTCAAAAGAGTATGGATACCAAAGCCGGGAAAGAAGGATAAACGCCCATTGGGTGTTCCCTGCATTAATGATCGAGCCTTGAGATCATTTTTCATGTCACCTATAACGGCTAATTTTCAGGATGGTGGGTAACTTGAGTTATTTAAATCAGCTCATTTTTTGTATTTTCGGAGGTATGGCTCCGGCAGTCGAGTTGTTAGTGAACGGATGATTTGATGATTGCATTGTATTCCCACTATTTGTTGGGAAAGCACCGGTTGTTGAAACAACATCGGACAGAAATTTGACAACTGTATGAGCACCTTTTTTTCTTGCATAATCTAATGGACTATCACCTTCAGTTGTTAACTGGTCAAGAGTGAAATCAGATCGTTTTAATAGTAATTGGATGAAACTTAGTGCGTCAGACTCAATAGCTGCCATCAGTACAGTCTTTCTGCAGCCTTTTTTCTGTAGAAGTGTTTTTCTATTGCTGATGGCCTCTTCAACTTTTTCACGTGCTTTATCATTATTGTGATAAGTTTTATTATACTCGCCAATTAATGCTACAATTTCATCTCCGTGGAATTGAACTCCCAGTCTTATATCTTTCAGATGATCAGCCAATGTCTCTATGTCATTAAATTTCTTCTTGTTTAGCTTCCCCTTTAAAAAGCTACGTACTGTTATATCGTGCATGATAGGCTGATCAATATTCGCACCCAGATTGATTAGTTTGTTAATAATCTCAAGGC
>NZ_JAHHPQ010000157.1:0-20017 GCF_024606245.1 Endozoicomonas sp. SESOKO2 | reverse complement strand
AAAGAGGTTCCTTTAACGTCTCTGACCTTCAAATCGGTTGAGGGGGTTGCTGAATATCTCTGGTTGTCAGGCAACACCGTATCATTAGCCGAGCTGCTAACAGACCTGAATGAGCCAGTAATGGTGCGCCAAATGGCACCAAAGCGACTTGGCGCGGTATTTTCGGATCTTGCAGGCGTCGGGTATCCGTTTACTCCGGCAATACAGGAAGGGTTCATAGTCGTAACCTCCATATTAGTTTTTTAATTTGGTACTATAGTTTTTGATTCGATAAACAATGAAAAGTTCCGGGGAGTAAGTCACAGCGACACATCGCTACCATGCGATGAACATGTACTCGTTATCTGAGCACACACGAAACCTCTGAACTATGTTTCACTTTGATTAAACTCCGGCTTTTCGTTCAGTTCAGAGGGTGTTGTCGTGAATAACTTTCTTGATATTCATCCGGATGTCACTACCGCTATGACCTCTGGCATCCCTGTTGTAGCACTTGAGTCCGTCGTATTTTCCCATGGACTGCCCTTCCCCCAGAATCTAGAGGTCGCTCTTGAGCTGGAAAAAATACTTCTGGATGAAGGCGTTCAGCCCGCTACTACTGCAATTATCAATGGAAGGATAAAAGCTGGCCTTTCGAAAGGAGAGCTGGAATTTATCACCTCTCAGGATAATTCGATTCACAAAGCAAGCCGAAGAGATCTGGCAGGCTTGATCAGCCACGAATATTCGGGAGGGACCACCGTGGCAGCCACTATGATGATTGCGGCCATGGTTGGGATACGGATAATGGCCACTGGTGGTATTGGCGGTGTCCATAAGCAGGGCGAAAAGACCCTCGATATTTCCGCTGATCTGATCGAGCTGGGTCGAACTCCTGTTGCCGTGGTTTGTGGTGGCCCCAAAGCGATTCTGGACCTGACGAAAACCCTTGAATTTCTCGAAACCCACGGCGTTCCGGTTATTGGCTACCAGACTGACAGACTACCCGCCTATTACAGCCGTGACTCTGACTTGTCGGTTGACTTCAGCGTCAATTCTGCCAAACAGGCGGCTCATCTTATTGAGTGTCAGCTCACTCTGCCAGCGTGCGGAGGCTTGTTGATCTGCAACCCGCTCCCCAAAGAATACGCAATACCCTGGGAAGACGTCTCTCCCAAAGTCGATGATGCTGTTTACCATGCAGAGAAACAAGGCATACACGGTAAAGCCCTGACACCCTTCCTGCTTGAGCACCTCTACCAGCATCATGGTGAGCAGCTGCTGCTGGCGAATCTTTCCATGCTCAGAAATAACACCCGGCTGGCGGCCATGATTGCCCGCCAATTCAATTAATCACTGTAACATCAGGATTGACTGAGCGACCCGACTCAGAACCATGTCGGGCTGCTATCCATTCAAGATCCGTTATGCAAGAATACTTTTCTAAATTCTTTGACTCCATTTATCAGAAATCATTTACATGCCCGATATTTTCGTAGCCGATTATTCGAACCCCGACCATGGCCAGGCCATTATTGAGTTACTCGACCACTATGCCAAAGACCCAATGGGCGGAGGAATGCCATTAAGCACCTTCGCCAGGGGACATCTGATTCAGGAATTAGCAAAACGTCCTTTTGCATTCTCTGTCCTCTGTCTGGTTGATGGGCAACCAGCCGCTCTGGCTAACTGCCTGGAAGGATTTTCCACTTTTGCCTGCAAACCACTGATCAACATCCATGATGTGGTCGTTAATGAGTCATTCAGAGGTCAGAGCCTTTGCAGAAAACTTTTTGAAAAAGTTGAGCAAGTTGCCATAGAAAAAGGGTGTTGCAAAATCACTCTGGAAGTACTGCAAGGCAACCCTGTAGCACAGGCCGCTTACCGGAAGTTGGGCTTCGCAGGTTACGCACTGGATGAACACCTCGGACACGCCTTGTTCTGGGAGAAAAAACTCTGACTTTTCACCTTTCGCTCAAAGGAACAGATATGTCTGGAAAGTACGTTAAAATTGGCCAGAAAAATCGCCTGAAAGTCGTCGATAAAGCAGGCTTCGGTGTATTTCTGGATGGTAGACAGTTTGATGAAATCCTGCTACCCAAAAGACATGTGCCTACAGACTGCACTATTGGGGATGAACTGGATGTCTTTGTCTACCTGGACTCCGAAGACCATCTGATCGCAACGACAGAGACACCTCTGGCCTCTATTGGTGAGTTTGCTGCCCTGCAAGTCAAAGAAGTCAACCAGATTGGCGCCTTTCTCGACTGGAATCTGGGCAAGGATCTACTGGTACCGTTTCGTGAACAAAAAACCCGCATGCGTGAAGGCGGGCGCTATGTTGTTTATCTCTATCAGGATGAACAGACAAAACGCATAGTCGGATCCTCCAAGCTGCACAAGTTTATTGATCGCTCAGCAGGAGAGTATCAAAACAGCCAACCTGTATCCCTCCTGATTCACGACAAAACCGACCTTGGCTACATGGCGATTATCAACAACAAACATCAGGGACTGCTTTTCAGTCAGGAAGTAAACGACTCAGTCAAACTGGGTGATAAAGTACAAGGCTATATCAAGCGTATCAGACCGGATGGGAAAATTGACCTCTGTCTGAAAAAGCCCGGCTTTGACCAAAAAGCGATGGACTCTCTCAGCCAGCAGATCATGGACAAGCTGGAAGCCGCCGGAGGTTTTCTTCCCATGAACGATAAAACCGATCCTGCTGAAATAAAACGGGCCTTTGGAGCCAGCAAACGTGCTTTCAAAATGGCACTGGGTGGATTATACAAGCAGCGTCTTATTCAAATTGAAGCATCAGGTATCCGTAGCTGTCAGTGATTAACCTTCTGACTGCAAACTTTCTATAGCCTGAAAGATGCTGGAAAAATCTTTCTTGCCCATCCCCCCGGAAACATGGCGGTTATAGAGAGAATAAGCAAGGCCACCCAGAGGCGTAACGGCCTCACTGCCACTGGCAGCCGCCATTGCCAACTCAAGATCTTTCAACATCAGTTCACTCATAAAGCCCGGCTCATAGTCTCTGGAAGCCGGAGCATTCGCCATCAGTCCAGGACATGGGTTATACACCTCCAGAACCCAGTTTTTACCCGAGCTGGCCAGCATGATGTCAGAAAGTACGGCAGGATCGAGGCCATTTTTAGCGCCAAGATTAAGCGCCTCTGAGGTACCTATCATCGAGATAGACAGCAACATATTATTACAGGCTTTAGCCACCTGACCCGCACCTGGCCCACCCGCCAGAAAGACATTTTCCCCCATATCCAGCAGTAAAGGTTTCACCTTTTCAAACACTTCAGGATTGGCTGCCCCGCACATAAACGACAGAGTACCTGCTGCCGCGCCGGCAACGCCACCGGACACCGGCGCATCCACCATTGACTTCCCTTTCTCGACGGCAGCCGCCGATAACTTTCTGGCGGTATCCGCATCAATAGTACTGGTGTCGACAAGAATGGCAGAGGCCGGAGCAGAATCCAGCAACCCCTGATCCAGATAAAGACTTTCCACATGCTTGCCAGCGGGCAACATTGAAATAACGAACTCAGCCCCGGAACATGCCTGCTCTGCACTGCCCGAAGCTTTTGCTCCCAAAGCGGTCAGAGCATTGACCGCCTCAGGAACAAGGTCAAATACACTCACATCATGACCACCCCTGACCAGATTAGCTGCCATGGGCGCTCCCATATTGCCAAGACCGATAAACGCAACCGTTGCCATAATCCGCACTCCCGAGTGTTTGTTGTTGTCATCTCAGCACAATTAAACAGAGTAGTACGTTTATAATATGCAGGATTTCGACTAAAACTAAAACCTGTGTATTTCATGCTGTGAAGACGGCTTCAATGCGTCAGAACCCCTCATTAAAGCCTACTCACTGAACACTTTTCACACGGCCAGGCCAGACGAGACTGCACTTCAGAATGCACTCATCTGCATGTATACAATGCTGATACTTCTGACAATGCCTCTGAGGAAGGTGAATATTCCGGTCGCATACCCTTTAGAGATACAGTTACTGTTTTTTTGTCGAGTACGAATAAATAGCATGTAATTAATTACATCATTGTCTTGATTATCCGGAACAAGATGCACACAATCCGCCAATCATAGTTATTTGTTGTAAACTAAACACGATGCGCAAGTACGAAGATTCTCTACCACTCAAGTTACTCAAGGCCAGAGAGGCAGCCATGAGCTTCTTCCGTCCCATGCTGCAGGAGCACTCCATTACTGAACAGCAATGGAGAGTGATGCGGGTTCTGAACGACGCTGATGAGATGGAAACCAAACAGCTGGCTGATGCTTGCTGCATCCTGAGCCCCAGTCTGACGGGCATTATCCAGCGACTGGAACAACAGGATTATGTCAGCCGCCGCAAGTCATCAGAAGACCATCGACGCATTTTGGTCAAGGCAACCCCAAAAGCCAGAAAACTCTTGGACGAAATGACCCCTATGGTGGAAAACAGTTATAGCCGTCTTACCCAGGGGTTAAGTCAGGAAAAGATGGAACGGCTGAAAGAGTTACTTGATGAAGTCAGCCTGCTGACCAACTGAGATCCATTATTTTACTTCTACAGGCGACTGAATATCGGCTGCATAACAGCCATTAAAGTACGTTCAGACGTGTGACGGGTGGTAGACTGATCAGATCAGGATTCATTTTTCTTTAGTGAATAAATCAACCAATCCCCTCGGAGTAAAATTATAATGAAGACCGCTCTAAAAAGCGCCGCTCTGTTTCTGGCTATTGGTAGTTCTTTCACTTTTCCTGCTGGCCAGTCTTCTACCGAAGTACTGGCGCACAGCACGACCAGTTGGGATGGTAACTCTCTGAAAGGAGTCAACCTCAAGAACCCTGAAGTCCATGTGCTTCGCATTGCCATTGCCCCACATTCAAGACTGCCTATCCATAAGCACCCTGTTATCAATGCAGGCTACCTGGTTAAGGGTAAGCTCACAGTTGTCCGCTTATCCGATGGCAAGAAACTGGAGCTGAAAGCGGGTGAGGCTTTGGTTGAGATGGTGGATGAATGGCATTACGGCGAAAACAAATCTGATGAGCCTGCAGAAATCATTGTCGTCTACGCCGGTGATGAAGGTCAGGCTATCACGGTGCTAAAAAAAGAAGAACCATAACCGATAGATCCCCGGTTTGGAGAGACTGTCGCGTGGGAACCAACGTTTTGCGACAGCTTCTTAAATTCAATTCCAGTCACCTTGCAGCATGACGAAACTGTCCAAGACAGGCTCCCATATTCTGAGGCTGGCGATACAGTGAATAAGCACTATATCAGTTTGCCCGGGTAACCCTCGGGCTGCATGAATTCACATCATTTAATACTATGCCAAGAGCTATACCAGAATAGTTTCTCGCCCGGTGCCCGCGGCTTAAGGTCTACACTGAGCAGGCTGCCATAGTTGTTGCTTAAATCCATCTGAGTTCTTCTGGTTACGAAAGGTATGATCAATGAAGAATTACAATATTTTTGCGTTGATAGTCTTTTTGTTGGGGATTTTGGCTGCAGTTAATAGTAACCACCAATACGAAAGCAATGTCGAATTGCTCAAACCCGCCTTTCACTATGGCTTCTGGTCGCTTCTTCCCGGATTAGTAACGATAGCCTTATGCTT
The DNA here is from genome assembly GCF_024606245.1 of Endozoicomonas sp. SESOKO2. NCBI lineage: Bacteria > Pseudomonadati > Pseudomonadota > Gammaproteobacteria > Oceanospirillales > Endozoicomonadaceae > Endozoicomonas > Endozoicomonas sp. SESOKO2. The sequence continues at coordinate 14,381 of NZ_JAHHPQ010000157.1, read as the reverse complement.
GCTCACCAGAGAGCCATTAACAGCCTTGTTGGGCGGCATCATTATTGGTTCAATCATGCTCGGTCGATACGACCTGACTGACAAAGTGATTATTCCCAACTTAGCTAAAGAAGGCACTGCAGCTATATTATTGCTGTATTTGTGGCTTCTTGGCGGCCTCTTGGGGGTTTGGTCTAAAACGGGTGCCGCACAAGCATTTGCCACATTTATGACCAAACACTTTGTAAAGAGCCAACGTTCAGCGAAGCTTGTCGCATGGCTTCTGGGGGTACTGTTTTTTCAGGGGGGGACAATAAGTACAGTGCTGGTAGGCACTACAATACGTCCGATTGCCGACAAAGCCAAAGTCAGCCATGAAGAAATGAGTTACATTGTCGACTCAACAGCATCACCCATCGCTTCTGTATTGGCATTCAACGCTTGGCCTGCCTACGTTCAGGCATTTATTTTTGTGCCAGGCGTGTCATTTCTGGCAACGGAAGCAGATCGTTTAGCTTTTTTCTTTAGCAGTATTCCTTTCAGTTTTTACAGCATTTTGGCTGTTACAGGAACACTTTTACTGTGCCTGAATATTACTTGTTTTTCTGGGAACCTCATGAGACAGGCTAATAAAAGAGCAATGGAAACGGGTCAGTTAGACGCTGAAGGTGCACAACCACTTAGCTCAACAGAATTGCAAACGCCCAACGTTCCCGATCATTACAACCCGCATGTTCTGGAATTCATTATTCCTCTGGTCAGTCTGATTGGTATCGCTGTCCTGACGTTCGTTTATTTGGGTACTCCAAAAGTAAACTGGGCCTTCGGAACCGCTCTGTTGCTATCTGCTACCATTGCCCTGGTCAAAGGCATGTCATTGGCCAATGTCATTGAAGGTTTTGGTGATGGATTAAAAGGTGTGGTGGTTGCTTCAGTCATCCTGATGCTCGCCATGATCATTGGCAGTATCAGCAAGGAAGTTGGCGGCGGGTCCTATGTAGTGTCAATATTTGGTGAACAACTTCCCTTTTGGTTATTACCGGTTATTTTACAACTGGTTACTATGGCCATTGCTTTTTCAACGGGTACAAGCTGGGGAACCTATGCGATCACCTTCCCTCTCGCCATGCCTCTGGCCTGGGCCATTGCACAATCACAGTCATTAGCCAATCCAGAGCTGTTCATGATGATATGTTTTGCCACAGTGTTAAATGGAAGCGTGTTCGGCGATCAATGTTCACCCATATCCGACACGACTATATTAAGCTCGATGACCACAGGGTGCGATCTGATGGATCATGTGAAGTCTCAGATCATTCCAGCAATATTTGCTGCTTCGTTAGCCGCTTGTTTATGGACGGCAACTGCCTACTTTTTTGCATAGGTTTTTTGATTAAGAAAATACGTCTTGCAGATTACTCTTGCGTTTACATCTCGAATGTAAACGTTGATTTAAGGTGCTCACTGGTGCAGCAACTCAGGTGCGTTAAATGAGTTTAAGAAAACTCTTTTTTGTATTAGTTTTTTTTATACCAATACCTGTATACGCTTACCAGGTCTATAAGGTTGTGACTCCTTTCCCTTACCGATCATGCTCTTGTGAGACAGCAACCATTTTCAAAATAGATGATCTACATTATATGGCACACAGGTGTGGTGGGAGCTATCTAACCCGTCAGATTAATGTCGAAAGCTTTGACGTTGAAGCCCAAACGTTTCAAATTCGCGTTGGTTTCAGTCGCTATGAAGTTGTCATTCTTGAACATGAATCAAAACGAGAAGATTCAGCCAGACCACAATCCAGGTGTGTCAGATGAGTTTAAGATCCCTCTTTTTTGCATTAGTTTTTCTTATATCATTACCTGTCCACTCATACGAAGTGTATAAGATTACGTCCCCTTATGAATCATGCTCTTGTGAGCCGGCAACCATCCACAAAAGATGTGGTGAATATTTAATAGAATACAAGTATGGAGATAGATATCTTGTCAGCAATGTGGCCATCGTAAGTTATGATTTTGAAGCTCAAACACTTCGAATTCGTATTGGTTTAGAAGAGTTTGAAGTGACAATTCTTGAACATTTTTCAATGTGAGAGTAGTGAAGAAGGTCTGAAAGCACTGGAGAACAGCGTCACAGTTGCTACATTATTATTGCCAATGGCTTTTTATTTTCTGATGGAATCCCGGCTCTCTCCAATTGGAAAACGTCGAATGTCAGACATACCCATGGCGTTGGCAGCCTTCTTCACTGTTGATAGACTTTCGCTCACGCTCCGTAACGTTGAAGTCAGGCGATGCCAGAAGCCTGAAACAAAAACAGCTTTGAACCGGTCGCCGCCTCCCCGGATCACTGAAAGCTGCTGAAGCCCTGGGGGGGCGGTATTCCAGAGTAAGAGTGCCCACTTCTCATGTCTGAGTTAAAACCTGTAGAAACCAATGTCTGGAACGGCCGGGAAGATTACGACGGCGACCCGCAGCAGACACAACGCTGGCACCAGAAAGTTAAACCCTACTCAGAACACTCAGGCTCCAGTGGTCTGGTGCTAATCGGGCTGGCCAGCGACGAAGGTGTCAGGCGTAATCATGGCAGAGTGGGTGCTGCCAATGGCCCGGACCTGATTCGAAAATGCCTCGCCAATCTTCCCTGGAATCGAGACGATGGACTTTATGATCTGGGCAACGTTCACTGTCAGGATGGCGACCTGGAAAGCGCACAGGATCAATTCAGCCAGGCGCTGGTGAAAGCGCTCAGGGATGGCATGCTACCAGTCGGCCTGGGGGGTGGACACGAAATAGCCTGGGGGAGTTTTAAAGGGCTGGCAGACTTTCTTATCCACGATCACAAGACCCTCAAAGGATTGAATATTGGTGTGATCAATTTCAATGCCCACTTTGATCTGAGAAAGCCAGAGAAAGGAGCCAGTTCCGGAACCCCCTTCTGGCAGATGGCTCAGTTCTGCGAGCATCAGAATCTTGACTTTCACTGTATGTGTCTTGGCATCAGCCCTAGCAGTAACACTCAGGCGCTGTTCGAACGGGCTGATGAGCTGAATGTAGCCTATATCACCGATGATCAGGTTCATAGAGATAATCTCGATTTTCTGATCGAAGAACTGACGTGTTTCACCTCTATGGTGGATCATGTTTGTTTAACCATTGATCTTGATGCTTTTCCCTCTTACCAGGCTCCGGGGGTGAGTGCTCCGGCGGTAAGGGGAATTCCCCTGGACCTAACGGCAACCCTTCTGCAGACCATCAAGGAATGTGCGAAAGTACGGGTGATAGATGTTGCTGAATACAACCCTGAGTTTGATCATGATCTGCGTACAGCAAGGCTGGCTGCCTGGTTGATTAACCAGCTCACCGATCAACCGAATGAATAACAAAGGGTGCACATGCTGAGGGAGCGCAGCTACTATTTCGCCTTAACAGCGTAGAAACATTGTGCGAAAATCATGCTTTCCGGATAAACACTATATGAGCGTAAAATGGAGAAACCCCGTCTTATTTGGGTGACCACGTTACTTTTTTCACTAACGTTTTTAGCCATGGTCACCCTTGTTCCCTGGTACGGTTTTACCCATGGTTTTGAACTCCGTGAATGGATCGTTGCAGGATTAATCCTTATGTTTAATGGTACAGCCATTACTGCTGGCTACCATCGGCTATGGTCTCACAAGACCTATGAAGCCCACTGGTCACTGCGTCTCTGGTTTGCAATCTGGGGTGCCATGGCGATTCAGAACAGCATCATGAACTGGACATCAGGTCATCGCCGCCACCATGCGTTTGTCGACGATCACCACAAAGACCCTTACTCTGCCAGTCGTGGTTTCTGGTTCTCCCACATTGGCTGGATGCTTCGGGACTACGATCCAAAGGCCAGTGATTTTTCTAATATCAAAGACCTGCAAAGAGACCCTATTGTCGTCTGGCAACAGAAATACTACGTGCCACTGGTTCTGTTGATGAATCTGGGTGTGCCAACGCTGGCAGGTTTCCTGATGGGCGATGTTATTGCCATGATACTTCTGGGCGGCGTATTGAGGCTGGTACTGAGTCATCACTTTACTTTTTTTATTAACTCTCTGGCTCATATCTGGGGCAAACGACCTTACACCGACAAAAATACCGCCCGGGATAACGGTATCCTGGCTCTGGTGACCTGGGGTGAGGGCTATCACAACTACCACCATATTTTTCAGTATGACTACCGCAACGGCATTCGCTGGTGGCATTTTGATCCAACCAAGTGGCTGATCTTCGGCTTCTCAAAAATCGGCCTGACGGGCAAACTGAGACGAGTCAGCGATTACCGGATTGAAAAAGCCCGGATCGATATGCAGTACAAATATGCCAGCCAGAGACTGACCTGCCAGATTGCCCTGCAAAAGCTGGAAGAGCAGTATGAAGTGGTGAGCAGCACCTGGCACGACTGGAACAAGCTTCGCCAGAAGTGGGTTGAGCACAAAGCAGAAGAGCTTAAACAGAACTGGGAAAACTCAGAGCTTCATAAGCAATATGAAGAGATGAAATCTTCCATGCAAGAGCAACAAAAACGCTGGCAGCTTGCCCGTGCAGGCCTGTTAACCTGATGATCAAAATCTACGAGTAGAGCTCAGCGTTGTTCCGTTCGCACTGAGCCTGTCGATGTGCGGTGCCACAATCGTTCGGCAAGTTCAGGACGAACGATTGTGTATCTCTTTCAGCGTCTGGCTGCACTGACACCTCACCAATGGAGGTCACTTTCCACTCGCTCATCACAGCCCTTGCAGACTTCAACCTCCCATAAGCCACCATCCTCAGAAGCATCGACAATGGGTCGATACCTCTGATCTGCAGTGTTCAAGATTTCGCTCAAACTCACTTCAGCATCCAAACCAAAAAGAAATTAAACATTTACAATCATATTCGGAGAAAGACTGGTCTAATCTGGAGAGTTCATAAATATAATTTTTTGACCGTTCAAGCACATACATGACATTGGGTAGCAAAGCCGAAGGGAAACTGTCTAAAGGTAAGGCTAAAGGCTAGGCATCAATAAATAACGACTGAACTATCTGCGGTAAATTGGCTAAATTATTGTCGAGATCCATGGCTCTTCTGGGAAAGATCACGGTTTATGTGCTCTTCCTTGGCCTGTTTCTGCCCCGTAATAACTGGGACAAATATCCCAATTTCATGGCTATCGCTCTTCTCACTTTTTCGGTAGCTCCATCTGCCTCGGGCAGCCTTTTGGAAAATGTCGAACAGGTCAAGAAGTATGAAAGTTATTTCAAAATGCTGGGAGAAATTGCCCAAAGCACCAGAGACACCTCTGCTATGCGGAATAAATATTGGCGAGTCCATATAGTGCGTTCCCGAACAGATAGCAGAGAATATATGCTAATCGACTCTGAACTGAGTTCAACCCCCATAGGTAGCCCCTTGATGGGATCACCTGTCTTACCAGACAACCCTGAAGTACACCCCTTCTCCATGAGCAATCCATTTCCGGAAGGCAGTCTACAGTTTACTTCCTGGCACATTGACTACGACAATGAGGCTTTGGTCACTGGTCCGCCATTTCAGAGAGTCGATCTTTCTACCTTTAAGCAACTACCAGCAGGAGGTAATCCCTTTACGTTCAGACCGGATGAAGAGACCTTGCTCAGTGTAAGAATGAGGGTGCAGAATCGTAAAAGTGGTGACCCTCAGCCCAAGCAGAGAACGTTTATTCTTGTGCCTAACCATGACGTACCCACTGCTGAAACAAGGTTCGACTCAAAGAACAAACTCAAACAAACCTTTTTCTGCCACTATATCAACAGTCAAAACTCAACTTGTGAGGTCTGCGTGGAGTTTGAGACTCTGGAAGATGAAAAGAGCATTCACGATCTGAGGACAGCCAGCCACTTTTATGACCAGAGTAGTGTTTTCAATAATCCTGTTGAAAAACAGGTGTCAGACACCTCTGCTTACCCGGTGACAGATGATGACTATCAGAAGTTCCTTGAGGTCTTTGAGCAAAATGTCCAAGGTGAATTCCTAAACGTACAGGATGGCGTCAGCGTAGACGTGTCTTCGGAGTACGAATCTATAGGACAGGCCCATGCAAGGGTGATTGGAAGAGGCCAGTTTTCCGTCGTTTTCACCCTGGATAATGTTCTCCCCGGGCTGGCTCTGCGACGTTTCCCCGGTTACATAAACAGAAGGGACGCCGATAACTTTCTGCTAACCCACGAAGCGGCCCTGAAGCTCTACAGGGAGTTGGGCGTCAACCTGGAACCCACCCGACTCTTGCGCATCAGAGCCGGAGAGGGATACTCCATCTATATGATCCAGCGTCATCTCAGAAAAGATCAACTGGCCGAAAATTTCATCGAAGGTCTGCTTGACTTTGGACCTGATGAAATTGCCATGTCAATCAAATCTCAGGACAGCACGGAAGAAGTTCACGAAATGAGCTACGCAGAAGCGGTCAGCCGCATTCTGCACGCAGTGATCGCTGCCATCTATAACAACCTGGAAAAACTGGGCAATGAAAATAGTGCCCATAGAATCTGCTGCGATGCCAAACCCGATAATTTTGCCGTCAGCTTTGCCTATCGCAAAGAGTGGAAAAGGCGCAATCTCTACCTCCGTGACGTGGTCACTCATGCTGACCTGACTGATTTCCACCCTTGCTCTCTGGTCTTGTTCGATCAATTGCTTTTCGATGGCGGCCCTGAAGCCGCAATGCTTAGCAAGATTCTAGGCTACAACCCCTACCGGGTGTATCAGGAAAAGATTAAAAGCTGGGCTGATGCTAAAAAGCTGATTATTAAATCTCTGGCAAACATTGCCTATCACGCTGGCGATATGGCATATGACATCATGCCTGAGCTGATAGACCGAACGCGTCTGATGCTTGTGGATGAGTGGCAATCCACTCCGGAACTCCGCCGACGCTATATGGACTATCTGTATCAGAGACCCATTTCAAGCACTGATGCCAGCAAACTACCGCTGGAACGCCTGTTCTTTGATCCCGATGAGATTTCGGCTGAAAGTGTAATTCAGTATCGAAACGATAGCTCTGGAAATAATCTCAAGCTAAAGCTTCACCATTACCTTTTGAAACTGGCCAGGGAGATGCGGCCAGAGCAGTTTCATCATCAGCTCTATCTACCCGTTGACTATCAACAGGACTGGTGGTTGCGCATCGTAGACAAAAAATACCGGGAAGCCTTTTCAAAAGCGCTGGCACGTCGCTTTTCTGAACTCGATGCCAATGAGGCTAACGGTAGTGAGCCCACTGTAGTGGCCAGCGAATCCCTGAGAACACTGGTGAATTCGGTAGCGGCCGATCGCACATTGGTCAATGAGGCTAAGTTAAGTCAGCTTATCAACTGGCACGTCGTTGCCGGCAAGATACCCGAGCATGCAAACGAACAGAGAAAAAAACATGAGAGAACCTTAAGAAGAATCGAGAGGGACTACCTCATTCGAAGAGTCAACCGTTTTTACTCAAACCGACTCCAAAGTCTGCATATGACGACTGGGCCAGACTCGGCAGTTGCCGAGTTATTTGATGAACATCCGGCTGAGGCCAATGAAATTATTGAAGAAAGCCTGAAAGCCTTTAAAAATGGATTCAGCAAGTTACAACAGCTTTTCTGGCTTCACCTGGTCAACCAACACCAGCTGCCCCTGCCAGAAGATGAGCAGCAACAGCTCGATAAAATCACTAAGGATGAATGGATTCAACAGGTCAACCAGAAGTATTCAGACAAAATCAGAACTGCCCTGAACAGGGCATTTGGACAAAAATCTTTCGAAGACAAAATACGCCTGTTAGCAAACAACTCCATGCTTGAAATACTCATCCGGGAAATTTTATCCGATACCGGTATTCCTTTGTTTTCTGGTGAAAAAGCCTCTGCCACAGGGCAGCAGCCAGAGGATAGGCCCCTTGATGAAACAGACTTTGCAGCTCTGCCGGCAACAAGACTGAAAAAAAACAGTACTTCTTTCAGCCAACAATCAACACACATTGAACTGACCCAGCCAACCGCGGACAGCCAACTGCTGTCAACCGGTTACTCTTTCGGTACTCTTACCCGAAAAAGCCTTACCGAACTGATGAAAAAATGGGGGATTTACCCCATGGACATTGTACAGGCAGAAGCTACAACCTTTCCTGAAGCCTATAGCCGACTGAGATCCCAAAACTGGGCCAGGGCTCTGGAAAATCTTAACCTTTTATTTCCTGTCTCTGTCGTTTACCCACTGCCAGAGACAGTCAGATTGCGTTTTAAACCCCGTGTTTATGAACGCCAATTCCTGGCCAGAGAGCTCAGATTAATACCCAGTCATGACAAAGTGCAGTTTCCAAGTTACACCCACAGGGACACACTGATTCAAGCGATCAAGGAGGTCATGGGGCACAGAACCCCAAGTCGCGAATCAAAGCCTCTGGTGATTATTGACCTTTCCTCCTCTGTCGATGAAATGATAACCGATACCGCTCATCACTCCACCCCTCCCCCCTCACCTCCCAGAATCATTGTGATTCAATCAATCCTGAGTCGTGCCGGGGCCAGAGAATTGCGTCAGGTAAAACAAGTGACCGTCCCCCTTGCACATTTAAATCAATGGATTCGTGAGAACAGGAAGTACGACTACCTTCTCAGAATCTTGAGAGTACAAAATGACGATCAGTGGTTCACCCTGAAACTTCCTGAATCCGTTAAAACCAAAAAAGACAAAAAAGCTAAAAGAAGTGCTTACGCTGTCAGGCAGGCAATCCAGTGGCAATCATCGACACCCCCGACTTTGCAGCCGTCCCGTACAAAACGGATCAAACTGGAAAACCTCTCCCTGAATCCTCGTGAACAGATGGAGCTGATGCAACAGGGAATCACGGAACTGTCACAGGCAGAATTGATCCGGTACAGGGATCATCAAGCAGCAGTCCAGGCAAAACTGCATCAGGCAGAAGAGCAAGCGCTCAATGCTTTGAAATCACAATGGTGCCAGGTTCATAGCGTAGCGGCAGACCACTTCTGTCTGTATAACAGTCTGGTTCACTTATTAAACATGAGGCCGGAAAGTGCTGGAAAGCTGATCGACCATATCATATCCCTGCTAAAAAAACTGGTATTGACTATGCCTTATGCCAATCATGGCGTTCATGGTTACATTGTTGGCGGTTTATTTCGAAACATTATTTTTCTGGCTTTAAAAAATGATGCTACGAGAAATAATCTCTCGTTCCAGCTCAGAAACCTGCTCGCCAATGGCAACCCCTGGCTAAAAAGTCTGCTCAAACGACTCTTACGGAAACTTCCACGACACCTGCCAGTGGACTACAACCACATTCTGAATAACCTGGACCAGATGGACATTGATAGCCAATGGAGTCTCCTGAATCAGCTGATCATCAATGCTGGTAATAGTACAGCTTTTGATCTTGTATTGGCTGACTTGATTAACCAATTGGCGGTAGTGGCAGGTCAAACCCAACACGAGTACCTGATACATGATCTGGTTCAGCAACTGAGTCAACAATCGCATCAAGATAGTCTTGTGTTAACGCCTCACATGTTATTTCTTGGACTTGGAGCCCAAGCCCTTAACCATCTCATGAACAACCCCAGCCTGGCTGGTTTCCAGATGCTTGAGGGCCTCATGCCCTTTCAGCCGGGACAGCACATGTGGGGAGATTCCAATGTAGTAGAACACCTCTTGATGCCTTTGCTTCAGGCAGCCAATACGCCGTTGAATGTGATGATTGTAACGCCTGCTATTCACAACCCCCAGGAACCACTGGGAGCTATGTTAATTGCGGCAACGGCTGGCCACCCGGATCTGGAAGTAATGCCAGTGCCCAGTCATGATCAACTACAGATCATGCAATGGCTAAACGATCCGGACACATTGACGCTATTCCATGGCGGCCTGGAAGCGCCACTACTTCCCCGGAATATTATCAATGTTGGAAATCACTGGCACCCTGTTGTGCCAACATATGCCTCAGCGGCAAATCTGATGTTATATCCTGTCACCTCGCCCCAGCTCAATCTCCCCGCGACAACAGCATCGGGCCACCCATCTCTAAAGCATTCAGTACAGCCAACCATTCTCATAAAAGCCGGGTCTGAATCGTCAATCCCCCCCCCCCGAGGCTACAGCTTTCTCCTCTGTCAATGATGGAATGAACATCTTTCTGGATAACCTGCCTCCGAACTTTGGAAATCTGATGGCAACAGCGTCCTCAGTTAGAACGGAAGATCTACACAAACAAGTCAAACAGCAGTCCGATGAAGTCGAAGCAGGGCTTGAAGCTTTCAGCCAGTGCATTCAAGGTACAACCGGGATAACTTGCAGCCGACTTGAAGTAACATACTGGATTCGCTGGCTGGTGATTATTATGGCTCTGGTCATGAGCAATGTCTCAAGTAGTTGATCGGATCGAAACATTCACCCGGCAACTTTATCTCCCTTAGCTATCCTGAACAGGTTGCTAAGATTTTGCTTGAGGCAGGGCGTGGTCAAACCCTCTATTCGAAAAAAAATCATTCTTTTCACAGTGGTTCCCGTTACACTCTTCTATAACTTGCTGAGTGCGTTGCATATTTATACCTCTTTCAAGGAATCCTCCCATGAAATTGAGATACAGATGCGCAATAACATTGTGCACTTTGCCCGTGCCCTGGATGCCTACACTCAGGAAATCATGTCCCAGGCAACAGCCCAGGTTCGTTTATTACAGACCGAAACCTACCCAACTTACCCGCTGCTTCACAGCATTCTGGCTTCCAGCCCCTTCCTGACCAGAGTCTGCTGGATCGATACTAAAAAAACGGTCACTTCAGCCTGTATCAATAAACGCAAAAACAAAGCAGAACCCACCCGACTGGCAGCACTCCCCCCGACTGAACTTGGCAAAAGCTGGCAGCAGCTTCTCAGACCCAATGACTACTGGAGCAAGCTCTATAGGGATGTCAAAACCGGAAAGAGGCTGGTCAGCTTTATTGTACCCAGCGCTCAACCGGGCGATGGGCATCTGCTTAAACTGGATGTTGATATCAACGGTATGGTCCACGATGTCATTAACCCCAAGCTATTTGAAGGACGCAATATCGGAATCAACCTCTGGAAATTCAATATGGTCGACCGCAGCGGTGATTACCTGTACAGTGACAGCACTCAGGCGAACCGCTTTGGTCATAAAAACCTGCGCCAAACCGGCGAAGTATACGGTATTGAAGGATTTGGTAATAAGATCGAACAGTGGGTTGATTCCGGTCGCGCCGAAACCTTCCGGGCCTGGCTCCCCAACCCTCAGTATCAAAAAGAATACTGGTTCTTCGGTGCCCCGGTTTCTTCTTCCCAGTGGTGGCTTTATACCTCAGTCAGTCGACAGCACGCTCTCCAGGGTGTGTTCAATATAGCCCTGCTGGACATTGCTATCATGCTGATCTCCCTGCTCTTGATCCTCGGTGGCATCTGGTATGCCTCCAAAAAAATCACCTCCCCCCTGATTACTCTGAAATCCTGCATGGACACCTTTATCGAACATCATAAGCTTGTGGAACTACCCGATACCCATTCCAGAGACGAAGCTGGCTCACTGGCCCGTTCATTCGTCAAACTGACTCAGTGGCTTGATGCCAGAGACCATGCCCTGCACCAGGCCAGAGCCAACAATATGGGGCATATCGTTCAGGGATTAAAAGGACGCTACTTTTATTTCCAACTCGACACTGACGGTAAGATTGTCCATATCAGCCGTTCGGTAAAATCGGTCCTGGGCTTCCGTAGTGAGGAGTTTTCCGGCCCATTGGAGAATTTTTTGAGCCATGATCCGGGCAATTGCGCCTTCAAAGTCAATTTTCAGAAGGTACTGCGAGGTGAGCCGGTAGAAGCTTTCGAACTGGATATCCAGAATAAACAGGGGCAGTCACGAAGGATTGAGCTTTTTTGGAACGCCATGACTTCCGGGCAGCAAAGAGTGATTGAAGGACTGGCCAATGATGTGACTGAGCGGGTCAGTGACACCCTTAAATTCAAGGCTCTGCTGAATTCTGCACCGGATGCCATGATTATCCTGAATCCGGATGGCATTATTGTCATGGTCAATTCCAGAGCGGTCGAACTGCTGGGTTTTCTGCGGGATGATCTGATCAATATGCCCCTTTCTCTGCTTGTTCCTCCTCAATCACGGGAGAACCATCCTCTGATCAGCCCTCTGCTGGACAGGGCCTGGAAACAAACACAACTGTTCCGTCAGGAAACAGAAGCCGTTGACCGACATGGACGCACCTTTCCTGCTGAGTTAACCAGTAATCCACTGATTACCCGCGATGGTATTCTTATATCCGTTGTCATCAGAGATATCACGGAAAGTAAACAGATTGAGCAGGCCCTGCTGACAGCAAGGGACGAAGCCATTACCGCCAGTCGCTCAAAAAGCCTGTTCCTGTCCTGCATGAGTCATGAGTTACGAACACCATTGAACGGTGTCATTGGCTATGCGCAGGTTTTACAGCGATCAGGAGGACTGAACCCCGGACAACACCGGAAGCTGGCCATACTTGAACGGTGCGGACAACACCTGCTGACTTTGATTAACGACATTCTTGATCTCACAAAAATTGAAACTCAGGGCGTCGATTTGCACCCGGTATCGGTTAACCTCAGACAGTTGCTGCTGGAAACCCGGGAGTTGTTTGTCCCAAGGGCAGAGCATAAAGACTTACAGCTAATATTGAACATTGACGAGCAAGTCCCGGATTGGATAGAGGTGGATGATGTCAAGCTAAGACAAATTTTGACCAACCTTCTGGGTAATGCCATCAAATACACAGAAGAAGGCTCCGTTGAAATCCTTATTAGTGTGAAGGATGAGCGACTCTGCTTTTCAGTGAAAGATACCGGTGTTGGCATTGATCCGGAAAATTTTGAAATTATCTTTGACCCCTTCAGGCAATTAGATGAAAGCCTGAAGTCAGGGGGCACAGGATTGGGTCTGGCCATTAGCCGACACCTGGTTAAAGCCATGGGAGACGACCTGACGGTTACCAGCCACGTCGGCCAGGGCAGCAGCTTCAGGTTTTCAATCCCGTTGAAAGAAGTTCCGGCACTGGACACCGATAACGTCTTTTCTTCCGATCAGGTGGAACTGATACTTGCTGACAATCAGACCTATACCGCACTGATTGTTGATGATCTGGAAATAAACCGTGACCTGCTCAAGGTCATTATGGAAGAAGCCGGCTTTAAAACGCTGGAAGCCTGTGATGGACTGGAAGCCCTGGCCTGCCTCGAAACCCGGAAACCCGAACTGGTCATGATGGACATCAGAATGCCCAGAATGGATGGGATAGAAACTTTGAAACATATTCGTCTGAATCCCGAGCTGAAAAATCTGAAAGTAATCGCTGTGACTGCCAGCGCAGGCTCTGACATCCATACGCGCCTGAAGCAGAAAGGATTTGATGGTGTCCTGGCCAAACCCTTCAAGGTGAATTATCTCCTACAAGTAGTGGCCAGCCATTTGAAACTGAATATCAGAAAATCACGAGTAGCCACCGACAAAGCGGAAGTTTCAGAATTGCCAAAACTGGATGAGACTCATAAAAAAGCATTGCTCAGAAAAGTCTCCCAGGTCCTTGAGTTTGGTGATATACAAGAACTGACGTCTATAACAAATGAATTCAAAGAAGCACACTTGCAAACGTATTGTCAGTATCTTCTGCAAATAGCCGAAGCCTGTGACATGGACGAGCTGGAAAAGTTCTACGAGCAACTGCAGAGTCAGTCTGACAAAAGCCCGGCCTGAGAGTGCAAATTACTACAACAGCACTCAGTATTAACCTATACTGCGCCATTATTTACCCCATCGAGAAACCCATGAATTCAACCTCAATTATTCAGGAAATTCAGGATAAACTGACTCTCACCCTGAAAGACATCTATGCACTGGCACTCAGTGCCGATGAACAGCTGGAAATTCTGCAAAAAGAAGAGAAAGGCAAGTTTTCTGCCATTTTTCAGCAGGACGCAGGTTTCAGTGCCTCCGCTAACCGTTTTCTGCCCTACCTGATCGAATTAAATGAGGAGATCCAAAGCCTGCCCATCATGGAACCCGAAAACCAGAAAGATAAGATCCAGGGCATTATGAAGAAGATGAGAATGATACACGAAGTGCTGGCCAGATTTCACAGCATCAAAGACGAAACGCTGCACTGAGCCCGAGAGGACTGAGTTCCCCAGCTTCGGCCGTAGCGAATCTGTCTCAGATACCCCTTGCAAAATACGGCCGCCAAGGTAATATACGGCGACGTCAACGGGGCACTTCCAGATCCTCGGAAGCGTAGTCGGAGCGTAGCGCAGCCTGGTAGCGCACCACAATGGGGTTGTGGGGGTCGGAGG